>DASQNC010000016.1 GCA_035645145.1 Azospirillaceae bacterium
CGGCATCGACCCGCACACGGTCAGCCCGCACGTGCTGCGCCACGCCTTCGCCACGCACCTGCTCGATCACGGCGCCGACCTGCGCGCCGTGCAGAAGATGCTGGGCCACGCCGACATCGCGACGACCCAGATCTACACCCATGTGGTGACCGACCGGCTGCGCAAGGTGGTCAACGAACACCACCCGCTCGCCCGCACGCCGGAAAAGGACCCGGCGGACGGCTGAGCGCCGACACGCTCGCCCACCGTCGGCCAATAGTTCGGCGGTAGGAAGGCGCGCTAGGCGCAGCCCAGGCGGCGCCCCAATTGACCTCGCAGCACTCTGACCACCCAGGCCGTCGGCATGAACGATCTGGACCGCGGGCGGTGTGGATTTTGCCGACTGCGAGCAAGCCCCCCCTTCGCAGCCCGCCCCCTTTTGAAGAACGCAAGCCCGAGGGGTGACGTAAGCCACCACCTTCCGTCCGCTACCGTATTTCGCAGTATCGCACACCAGAGGCCAAGGGAGCCCCGACGGTAAGTCCACCAGCTGAGATTTCCTGTACCACCTACCAGTAAATTCATAATTTTCAACAGCAGCATGGAGCTGCCAAAATTAACAATACTCGACACAAGGACAGGACCATGAATAACATCACTGAGATTGGCAAGATCACCAAACGAGTTGCAGGCAGCACCACGGCCAGCGAAATTATCAGCCCAGAGGAAAATTGGGGCGGAGTTGCTATCAAAACCCTATATCTTCAGGCATCACACACCGGTGGCGATGCATATATTTTCGCAGCTAAGAAAACCCCAAGCGTCGGCTCAAACGAACGAATCGTTCTTATGACTTCCGGCACGCACAGTGTCGTTGGACTTCCGCATCCTATCCGACTCCCGCCGGGCTTTGGCCTCTACATTATCACCACCTCCACAACCGGTGGCGCACTCGTCACCTACGACCTGGAAGACTAATGAGGCAGGCCGGACGGGGCATTGCCCCGTCCGGTCCTACCCCACCCCGATCTGGGCGTAGCTGCTCAGGCCGCGCACATGCTCGTCCACCACCAGCCGGTGGTTCAGCGGCGGAAGGCACGCTGGGCGCAGTCGAGGCGCGGGCACAGGCGGCAGTTGACCCCGATGGGCGTGGCCGCGCTCCGGTTGCCCAGGTCCAGGCCATCGGCATAGACGATCTGGGCTGCGTGCTGCACGTCGCAGCCCAGCGCGATGGCGAACTGGCGCGGCGGCACCTTCCACCCGGCCCCGGCGTTGGTCACCGTGCGCGCCACCGACAGGTAGGTCGTGCCGTACCCACATTGTGACCGACCGGCTGCGCAAGGTGGTCAACGAACACCACCCGCTGGCGCGCACGCCGGAAAAGGACCGGGCGGACGGCTGACCACCAATAGGCTCGTCCGCCGCTGGCCAATAGTTCAACGGAAGGCGCGTTAGGCGCAGCCCAGGCCGTCGGCATGAACAATCTGGCCCCCGGGTGGCGCGGACCTTGCCGACTGCGCGTGAGCCCCCCCCCCCTACAGCCCCTCTCTTCCTAAGAACGCGAGATGGTGGGGTGACGTAAGCCACCACACCCTGTCCGCCACTGCATTTCGAAGCACCGCACACCAGAGTCCAGGGAAGCTCCAGCGGTAAGTCCACGCATTGAGTTTATATGTACCGCACAGAAGCCAATTCATAATATCCAACTGCAGCACAGAGCTGCGAAAGCAACAAACATCAACCAAGAGGACAAAATGGCCAAGGCAACTGAAATCGGGACGCTTTTCAAACGCGTGCAAGGAACGAATCCGGCTGCACTAGTCATTCACCCCAACCAAAACCCTAGCGGCATCATCATCAAGACCATGACCATTGAAAATGCAGCAAATTCTTCTGTAACCGTTTTTGCCAGCGCTAAAGACGGAATCCAAAACAACGCTGATGAACGCATTCTTCTGCATGTGGGCGGGGCCGCTCAAAGCGTCAACACCCTTCCTTATCCTGTCCGACTCCCCCCCGGGATGGGCCTCTTTATCAGCGCCCCGGCCGCAGGTGGCGGTGTGTACGTCACCTACGACCTGGAGAACTAATGAGGCGGGCCGGGCGGGGCGATGCCCCGCCCGGCCCTACCCCACACCGATCTGGGCGTAGCTGCTCAGGCCCCGCACATGCTCGTCCACCACCAGCCGGTGGTTGAGCGGCGGGAAGGCGCGCTGGGTGCAGTCCAGGCGCGGGCACAGGCGGCAGTTGACCCCAATGGGCGTGGCCGCGCTCCGGCTCCCGAGATCCAGGCCATCGGCATAGACGATCTGCGCCGCGTGCTGCACGTCGCAGCCCAGCGCGATGGCGAACTGGCGCGGCGGCACCTTCCATCCGGCCCCGGCGTTGGTCACCGTGCGCGCCACCGACAGGTAGGTCGTGCCGTCGGGCATCTGGGCCAACTGCGTGTGCAGCCGGCCCGGCGTCCGGAAGGCGTCGTGCACATTCCAGCGCGGGCAGGCCCCGCCGAACCGGGCGAAGTGGAAGCCGGGATCGGCGGAGAAGCGCTTGGACACGTTGCCCGCCGTGTCCACGCGAATCATGAAGAAGGGGACGCCCCTGGCGCCTGGCCGCTGCAACGTGGTCAGCCGGTGGCTCACCTGCTCGAAGCTGACGCCGAACCGGCTTTGCAGAACCTCCAGGTCGTAGCGCAGGGTGCGCGCGGCCTCCAGGAACCGGCCGTAGGGCATCATCACCGCGGCGGCGAAGTAGCTGGAGAGGCCCATCAGCAACAGCCGGCGGGCGGCGTCCGACGCCAGCTCCGCCCGCTCCACCAGCCCTTCCAATAGGTCGCGGTGCTTCAGCAGGGCCACCTGCCCCGCCACCGCAAAGACCCGGCCGGAGGGCGGCAGCATTTCCGACACCAGAAGCCGCCGGGAATGCCGGTCGAAGCGGCGGGTGGTCTGGCCCATCACCTCCAGAGGCATCAGGCGCACCCGCACGCCATGGGTGCGGTCCAAATAGCGCGACAGGCTGCCGTACAGGTCGGCCGCGTCGAGGTCGCCATCGATCCACAGCGCCTCGGCCGCCTGCTCCAACTCCGGGAAATGGTTGCCGCGGGCCTGGAACGCCTCGCCCACCTCCTCCTGCGGGAAGGCGCCCGACGCCGCGATGGCGGCCCGGTCGCCGCCGCCCTCCCGGCCCAGCGCATCGCCGCCGGCCACCCGTTCGGCCAAGCCCTGCAAATCCTCGCGCGCCTCGCGGTAGGCGCGGTAGAGCGTCAGGAACGCCTGGCCCAGGGCGGGGGCGGCGGCGGCCACCTCCTTCAGGTCCTGCCCCTTCACGTCGGCGTGTTCGAACAGGGGATCGGCCAGCACCTCGCGCAGGCCGGCGACCAGGCGTCCCTCCTCGTCCTCGGCAAAGGCGGCGAGGTCCACGTCGAAGGTCTGGCCCAACTTGATCAGAAGCGGGACAGTCAGGGCGCGCTGGTTGTTTTCGATCAGATTCAGATAGCTGGGGCTGATGCCGAGCTGCTCGGCCATCTGCGCCTGCGTCAGCCGCAGGTCGCGCCGGAGCCGCCGCACCTTGTGTCCCAGGATCGCCTTCCGCTCCGCCAAGCCGCCCCCCGAATCCGATCTTCCCCCGACCTCCCGGTGTGCCCCGAACGGCCAGGAAAGTTACAAATATTACATCATCACAGATGTAAACACGCAGACAGTGACAACAAGACCTCTTTCCCGTCAATGACTTATTGCCGACCCGCGTTGTTGTGCACGAGAGTTGACACGTACCGCAGCGCACCATCGGGTACGCCGCGGAAAACGATCAAGGGGAACACGAGACGATGGCACCGCTTGACCAGGGCCGCACCGGCAACGGAACCGAGACGGACATCCATGCCCGCCGCTTCGACGGCATCCGGCGCGACTACGGCATGGACGAGGTCAAGCGCCTGTCCGGGTCCGTGCAAATCCAATACACCCTGGCCGAGATGGGCGCGCGGCGCCTGTGGGAGCTTCTGCACACCCGGCCCTACGTCCACTCGCTGGGGGCCTTCACCGGCAACCAGGCGGTGCAGCAGGTCAAGGCGGGGCTGGAGGCGATCTACCTGTCCGGCTGGCAGGTGGCGGCGGATGCCAACCTCGCCGGCCAGATGTACCCGGACCAGAGCCTGTATCCTGCGAATTCGGTCCCGGCGGTGGTCAAGCGGATCAACAACGCGCTGCAACGCGCCGACCAGATCCACACCATGGAGGGCAAACCCGGCCCGTACTGGTTCGCGCCGATCGTGGCCGACGCCGAGGCCGGGTTCGGCGGCCCGCTGAACGCCTTCGAACTGATGAAGGCGATGATCGAGGCCGGGGCGGCCGGCGTCCACTTCGAGGACCAGTTGGCGTCGGAGAAGAAGTGCGGCCATCTCGGCGGCAAGGTGCTGATCCCGACCCAGCAGTTCATCCGCATCCTGAACGCGGCCCGGCTGGGCGCCGACGTGTGCGGCACCTCGACCCTGGTGGTCGCCCGCACCGATGCCGAGAGCGCACAGCTCCTCACCTCCGACATCGACGAGCGGGACCATCCGTTCATCGACTTCGACCGCGGCCGCACGCCGGAGGGCTTCTACCACCTGAAGCCCGGCCTGGGCGTGGACCATTGCATCGCCCGCGGCCTCGCCTATGCGCCCTACGCCGACCTTTTGTGGTGGGAAACCTCGAAGCCCAACCTGGACGAGGCGCGCCGCTTCGCCGAGGCCATCCACAAGCGGTTCCCGGGCAAGCTCCTGGCCTACAACTGCTCGCCCAGCTTCAACTGGCGGGCCAACCTGGACCCGGACACCATCGCCCGCTTCCAGCAGGAGCTGGGCGCCCTGGGCTACAAGTTCCAGTTCGTGACGCTGGCCAGCTTCCACGCCACCAACCTGGCCGCCTTCGAACTGGCCAAGGGCTACAAGGCCCGCGGCATGGCCGCCTACTCCGAGATGCAGGAACGCGAGTTCGCCGCCGAGAAGGACGGCTTCACCGCGGTCAAGCACCAGCGCGAAGTCGGCACCGGCTACTTCGACGCGGTCAGCCTTGCGATCTCGGGCGGGCAGTCATCCACGACGGCCATGAAGGACTCCACCGAGAGCGCGCAGTTCCACTGAGATCCGCGTGATGCGGCTCCTCGAGCCGCACCCCGTGGTGGGCCGCCCCGCAGATGAGCCCCGATGGACGGGCCGGGGCGGCCCTTTTCCTTCCAAGGCACCACGAGCGCAGGAGGGCGGACATGATTGGCACACGTTTCTGGGTGGTCGGGGGCGAGTACACCGACACCCGCTTCATCCGGATGCGGGACGGGACCCAGGAGGTCTTCGGTCCCTTTGCGGACTACGAGGCCGCGCGATCGAAGTGGCAGGAACGCGCCGTTGCCACCCGCTCCCGCGCCTGCGCCCGCTTCACCATCGCCCGCGAAGGGTGAGGCATACACGAACGAACACCGGGGGACGGCCGGCCGGCGGTGGGCCGGCCCGCCTCCGGTGACGTCCGGCGGACAGCTTTGTGGTACCCCTCTTGCCCGCGCACGGCGCCACCGGCCCTGCTTAAATGAAGACAAACCCAAAGGGAGCCCCCCAGCCATGACCGCCGCCCCCGTTCCGCCCAGCGCGCCCGCCCTGCCCGGCGTCGAAATCCGCGGGACCATGAAGCCCGGCTACGAGCGGATCCTGACGCCCGAGGCGTTGGCCTTCGTGGTGGACCTGGAGCGCCGGTTCGGGACCGAACGGCGGAGGCTCCTGGATCTGCGGGCCGAGCGGCAGAAGCGGCTGGACGCGGGCGAAAAGCCGGACTTCCTGCCGGAGACCGCCGCCATCCGTGCCGCCGACTGGACCATCGGGCCCCTGCCGCGCGACCTCCAGGACCGGAGGGTGGAGATCACCGGGCCGGTGGACCGCAAGATGGTCATCAACGCGCTGAACAGCGGCGCGAAGGTGTTCATGGCGGACTTCGAGGACAGCAACACCCCGACCTGGACCAACCAGATCGAGGGCCAGATCAACCTGCGCGACGCGGTGCGGCGGGAGATCACCTTCACCGACCCCGGGTCGGGCAAGAACTACCGGCTGAACGACGCGGTCGCCGTGCTGAAGGTGCGTCCCCGCGGTTGGCACCTGGAGGAAAAGCACGTGCTGGTGGACGGGCGGCCCATGTCGGGCGGGCTGTTCGACTTCGGCCTGTACGCCTTCCACAACGCGCGCGAGCTGCTGGAGCGCGGGTCCGGCCCGTACTTCTACCTGCCGAAGATGGAAAGCCATCTGGAGGCGCGGCTTTGGAACCTCGTGTTCCTGCATGCCGAGCGGCACCTTGGACTGCCCACGGGCACCATCAAGGCAACGGTGCTGATCGAGACGATCCTCGCCGCCTTCGAGATGGACGAGATCCTGTGGGAGCTGCGGGAGCATTCGGCCGGGCTGAACTGCGGCCGCTGGGACTACATCTTCAGCTTCATCAAGAAGCTGCGCAACGACCCGGCCGCGGTCATGCCGGACCGGGCCGAAGTGAGGATGACGACGCACTTCCTGCGCTCGTACTCGCTGCTCGCCATCAAAACCTGCCACCGCCGCAACGCGCCCGCCATCGGCGGCATGGCGGCCTTCATTCCGGTCAAGGACGACGCGGAGGCCAATGAAAGGGCCTTCGCCCAGGTGCGCGCGGACAAGGAGCGCGAGGCGTCGGACGGGCACGACGGCACCTGGGTGGCGCATCCCGGCCTCGTGCCGGTGGCGATGGAATGCTTCGACCGCCACATGCCGACGCCGAACCAGATCCACCGCCAGCGGGACGATGTGGCCGTGACCGCGGCCGATCTCCTGAAGATCCCCGGGGGACCGAAGACCGAAGCCGGTCTGCGCATGAACATCGCCGTGGGCATCGGCTACATCGAGGCGTGGCTGCGCGGCGTGGGTTGTGTGCCGCTGTTCAACCTGATGGAGGACGCGGCCACGGCGGAAATCAGCCGGACCCAGGTGTGGCAGTGGCTGCACAGGGGCGCCAGGCTCGACGACGGGCGCCCGGTGGACATGGCCCTTGTGGACAGGACCATCGCCGAGGAGTTGGACGCCTGGAAGGCGCGCGTGGGCGAAAACCGCTTCGGCGCGGGCCGCTACCGGGAGGCCGCGGACATGATGCGCAGGCTCATCGCCGAAACCGAGTTCACCGAGTTCCTGACCCTGCCCGCCTACGACACCATCGTCAGGGCAGGCGCATAACGGCGAAACCCCTCCCCCACGCGAACGTGGGGGAGGGGTTTCGCATTTCCCCAGAAACCGGCCGTCGCCCCTACGCCGCGCGGCTGGACTCGGTGTTGGTCAGAAGCGCGTAGATGGCGTCGGCACTGTCGGCGCCGCGCAGCTTCTCGCACATGTGGGTGTCGCGCAGCAGGCGCGACACCCGCGCCAGCGCCTTCAAATGGTCGGCGCCCGCCTGTTCCGGCGCCAACAGAAGGAACATCAAGTCCACCGGCTGCTCGTCGATGGAGTCGAAGTCGATCGGCCGCTCCAACCGCGCGAACAGGCCGTAGACATTGTCGAGGGTGGGCAGCTTGCCGTGGGGAATGGCAATGCCGTGCCCGACGCCGGTGGTACCAAGGCGTTCGCGCTCCAGCAGCACGTCGAACACCGCCCGCTCGTGCTGGCCCGTCAGCTCGGCGGCCTTCCGGGCAAGCTCCTGCAACGCCTGTTTCTTCGAGTTGGCGCGCAGGTTGGGGATGATGCTCTTCGGCGTCACAAGATCGATCATAGGGTATCCGGCACGATAGGGTGTCCGAGACCGGGGGTCGGCCTGCTCAAGTGCGCGACCCCTTGTCGGAATCAGCGGGCTCGACCCACCCGATGTTCCCATCGGGGCGGCGGTAGACCATGTTCAGCCGTCCGTGGGCACGGTTGCGGAACAGGAACGCCGGCGCATCCGCCAGGTCCATCCGCATCACCGCCTCTCCCACGGTCAGCGTCTCAATCACGGTGTCCATCTCCGCAACCACGGCCGGCTGGCCGGGCGCTTCAGACTGATCTAGATGGTCGTCCGCGGGCTCGGCTTCCAGGACGTATTGCCGCGCCGGAAGCATATCAGCCCCACCACTTCCGGCCGGACCGGCGCGGTGGTGGTCCTTCAAACGGCGCTTGTGGCGCCGCAAGCGGTTCACCAGCCGCTCCAGCGCCAGATCGAAGGCGGGATAGGGTTCCGTCGCCTCGCCGCTGGATTGCAGAAGAAGGCCGCGACCGGCACGGGCCGAAACCTGGGCACGGTAGAGGTGCGCGTCGCGAACCAGGGTGACGGTCGCCTCCACGGGGCGGGTGAAATATCTGCCCACCGCCGTCGAGAGGGTGTCCTCGATGTATGTCCGGAAGGCGTCGCCGACGTCGATGTTCTTGCCGATGATTGAGACCTGCATGGATGCCGCTCACCGCCTGCCGCAAAGGGGGGGCCGCCGGGCGTGATCGTCACGACCACGCTTAAAGGCGCTGCGCCTTTTCCCGCCGGCGCTGGACCGACGAGGAGATCCGCATGGCTTCACGGTACTTGGCGACGGTCCGACGTGCAATGTCGACACCATCTGCACGCAGCATCTCCACGATGCTGTCGTCGGACAGGACCTTGCACGGGTCCTCCGCGTCGATGAGCATTTTGATCTTGTACCGTATGGCTTCCGCGGAAAACGCCGCCTGCCCGTCGGCACCGGCGATGGACGCCGTGAAGAAGTATTTCAGCTCGAACACACCCCGCGGCGTCGCCAGGAATTTGTTCGCGGTGACACGGCTGACGGTCGACTCGTGCATCCCGATCGCATCGGCGATGTCGCGCAGGATCAGCGGGCGGAGATGCTCCACCCCGCGGCGGAAGAACCCGTCCTGCTGGCGGACGATTTCCGTCGCCACCTTCAGGATGGTGGTGGCGCGCTGGTGCAGCGACTTCACCAGCCAGTTGGCCGTTTGCAGACGCTCGCTGACATACTCCTTGTCCTGGCGCGAACGGGCCGCGGCGGCCAAGCGCGTGTAGTAGCGCCGGTTCACCAGCACCCGCGGCAGGGTTTCGGGGTTGAGTTCGACCGACCAGCCGCCGTCGGGCTGCGGCCGCATCAGAATGTCGGGGACCACCGCCTCGACCGCGACCGTCTCGAACGCCAAGGCCGGCTTGGGATTGAGCGCCTTGATCTCGGCGACCATGTCGGCCAGATCCTCGGCATCGACGTTGCAGACGGCCCGCAACCCCGCAAAATCACGCTTGGCCAACAGATCCAGGTTGTCCAGAAGCGCCTGCATGCAGGGATCCAGACGGTTCTTCTCCCGAAGCTGGAGGCCCAGGCATTCCTTGAGCGACCGCGCAAAGATACCCGGCGGATCGAACCGCTGCAGACGGCCGAGCACCGCGTCCACCCGCTCCGGCGGACAGCCGAAACGCTCGGCCACCTGCACCGGGTCGCCGGCCAGATAGCCGGCCTCGTCCAGCATTTCGATCAGGGCCAGGGCGATCAGACGATCCGCCGGTTTCCGCAGGTCCACCTGCACCTGTTGCAGCAGGTGGTCGCGCAGGGACGGGCCGCGGGCGGCCTGCTCCATCTCGAACGCATCATCGAACCCCTGCCCGCCACCCTGGCCGCGGACAAAGGACTCGGCCCCGTCCAGCCCGGCCTCGCCCGGGTCGGACACGGTGAAGACGTTCCCGAAATCCGCGTCCAGCGGTGCGTTGTCGCCAACTGCGAAATGCTCGCTCGACGTCTGGTCGACCGTGTCGCGCATGGGGCCCGGCGGGGCCGCGTCGCGGCCGTCACCCTCACCCTCCATGGCGCCGGCCTCGCGCCCGTCCGTCTCGCCGCCCTCCGGACCACCGTCCACGTCGGCGCGTTCCAGCAAGGGGTTCTGATCCAGCTCGCCTTGGACGAACTCCTGAAGGTCGAGGCTGGACAACTGCAGCAGCTTGATCGCCTGCTGCAGCTGCGGGGTCATGACGAGCGTCTGGGCCTGGCGGAATTCCAGGCGTTGAACAAGGGCCATCGACCGTCCGGTCTAGAGGCTGAACCGATCCCCCAGGTAAACCCGCCGCACCTCCTGGTGCGACACGATCTCCGTGGGCCTGCCCTCCATTAGTACCATACCGTCATGCAAGATGTATGCCCAGTCGACGATGTCCAACGTTTCGCGCACGTTGTGGTCGGTGATCAGGACACCGATGCCGCGATCGCGCAAATGGCTGACCAGTTCGCGGATGTCGCCGATCGCGATCGGGTCGATGCCGGCGAAGGGCTCGTCCAGCAGCATGAAATGGGGTTGCAGGCCAAGGGCGCGGGCGATCTCGACGCGCCGCCGCTCGCCGCCCGACAGCGCCATCGCCGGGGTGCGGCGCAAGTGGGTGATCGAGAATTCGGCCAGCAGGTCGTCCAGCATCTGCTCGCGCACGTCCCGGTCGGGCTCAACCACTTCCAGGACGGCGCGGATGTTCTCCTCGACCGTCATGCCGCGGAAGATGGACGGCTCCTGCGGCAGGTAGCCGATGCCCAGCCGAGCGCGGCGGTACATGGGCAGGGTCGTGATGTCCTGCCCGTCGAGCGTGATCGAGCCGGTATCCGGCTGGATCAACCCCATGATGGCGTAGAAGGAGGTCGTCTTGCCGGCGCCGTTGGGGCCCAGCAGGCCCACGGCCTCGCCCCGCTGGACCGAGAACGAGACGTCGCGCAGCACCGGCCGGCGCTTGTAGTGCTTTCCGATGCGGAAGGCGGCCAGCCCCTGGTTGTCCGCCACCAGCCGCGGACGTGCCGATCCGGTTTCCCCCGGGCCGACGCCGGGACCGCCCGGAGAGGCATCGCGGGACTCGGCCCCGTGCTCGGGCAGTGGCACCAGATGGGGGGGTGTGGGTGTGTTGCGCGGGGTCATGGCGTCAGTTCCGCGGCGCTGCGGAGGAAGGTGCAGCGGGCGGGGGGGCGGGCGGGGCCGCGGCGGGCGGCGGGGCCGGCGCCCCCGGTTGGGCGGGACGCGCGCCCCCCTGGCCGGGGCCAACCAACCCCTCCCCCGGGCGCTGGCCCGGCACGAACAGGCCGCGGACCCGCTGGGGCGGCTGGTTCGCGGCCGGCAGCGCGGCGGCGGGGCTGCGAATCATGCGGCTGATCCCGGTGCGGAAATCCACCTCCGCCGCCTCCCCGTTCAACTGGTTCTGGCCGCGCGTGGCGCGCACGTCGCCCAGCACCGTGGCCACGTTCCGGCGCACGTCGTACACCGCCTCGCGGCCGCGGACCACGTCGGTCTCCGTCACGATCACGACGCCGCCGCGGGCATCGAGGCGCTCGATCTCGCTGGCGCCACCCGCCCCATCGGCGATCAGCGCGACCAGGGTGTCGGCGGACACGCGGTTCGCCCCCCGGATGGCGAGCGCGTCCCCCCGGGCCACGGCCAGCCGCTCCCGCTCCCAGAACTCCAGGGAGTCCTTGGCGGTCACGATGTCGTTCCGGGTCACCATGCGCAGATTGTCCCCGGTCACCAGCGCGACCTGCTGGTCGATGTCGTAGACGGCGCGCTGTCCGTACACCTGCCGGGACGGCGACACGATGCTGACATTGCCCTCGGCCATCAGGCGGTAGATCTCGGTCCCGCCGGCCGCCGCATCCCGGTAATAGCCGACGAGCACGTCGGCGTTGATGGTGGTCTCCCCGCGCGTCGCCGAAGCCCGGCCGCGGGCGACATAGGCGCGCTGCTGCTCGTGCAGCTCGATGGCCTGGTCGGCGGTCACTTCGAGGGGCTGCGGGCCATCGCCGCCGCCGAGGACCTGGGCGGACACCGGGCCGCCGGCCAGCCAGACGAGGCCCAGCCACACGGTGGCCAGGGCGGCGAGGGCCGGCCCGGCGGCGGAACGGGCATGGCGCGTCATTGGTTGGCCGCCCCCCCGGTGGGCGCAGCGCCGGCCGCCGACGTCAGCTTCGCCCGGCTGGGGCCGCTGAAAACGACCGTCCGGCCGCTGTCGAACATGCGGAAACCTTCGGCATTGATCTCGCCGAACGCCCCCTGTCCGCTCACCGCGCGGTCGCCCCACCCGATGCCCTGGCCGGTCAGGTAGTGCATCTCCTCGGTGCCGAATTCGTAGCCGTTGTCCTGGTTCACCCGAACGCTCCCGAGGAGCAGCAGCTTGCCCGTCTGCTCGTTATAGCGCCCCCGCTCGGCGGAGATCGATATCCAAGCGCCGCCCGAGGTCGTGATCTCCGCGAACGGGCGGATCATGTCGATGACGGCGGCGTCCTGGCTCGGCCGCCAAGCGCGCTGGGCGTTGATGGAATAGGGCCGGCCCTCCTTGTCGGTGCCGGAATGGACGGCGTTCACCAGGGTGACACTGCCCTGTTCCACCCGCAGGACCGGATCGGTGTCCTGCAGGCTCGGCCAGCTTGCGATTCCGACCACCACGCCGATGGCAGCCAGCCCGAACAGGATCTTCGTTAGCGACACGAACCGGCTGTAGCCGCGGCCCACGGGCCGCGTCGCGCCCGCCCGGGCGCGCGCGGAAATCCAGTCGGCCCGCCGGGCGGGGGTCGGCCTCGGCTCCGGTTTGCGGCCCCCGGAAGGTGTCGGGCCAGGGGGTATGGAATCCGCGACGGACATGCGTGCCGATCCGAACTGACCGCGCCGGTCGATGGCGTGAGGGGCGGGACGGTGGCCGCCGGCCGCCGCTCAGGCCACGCCGGCGCTGAGGATGTCGTGGATCCGGATGAGGCCGCGCGGCTTCTGGTCCGCTTCCACGACGAACAGGACGCTGATGTGGGGCCTCTGCCCGTTCATCCAACCCAACGCGTCCGCGGCCAAAGCGCCGGGGTGGATGGTCTTGGGACCGCGGGTCATGACCTCGGCGACGGTCTTTTCCAGCAAGCGGGCGTCCATATGGCGCCGCAGGTCGCCATCGGTGATGATTCCAGCCAAACGCCCCTCGCCGTCCTGGATGCCGACCACGCCGAAGCCCTTGGCGCTCATCACGATGATGGCCTCGGACATGCGGGCGTCCATGGGCACGAGCGGCAGCTCGTCGCCGGTGTGCATGATGTCGCCGACACGCAGCAGCTTCGCCCCCAGCTTGCCGCCGGGATGGAAGATGCCGAACTCCTCGGCCGAGAAGCCCCTGCGCTCGAGCAACGCCCCGGCCAACCCGTCGCCGAGCGCCATCATCATGGTGGTGGAGGTGGTCGGCGCCAGTCCCAACGGACACGCCTCGCGCAGGTCCGGCAGCAGCAGCACGACATCGGCCTGTTCGGCCAATGCCGAACGGGCCCGGCTGGTGATGGCGACCAGCGGGATGCGGAAGCGGCGGGTAAAGGTCAGGACGGCGGCCAGTTCGGGGGTGTCGCCGGAATTGGACAGCGCCACCACGGCATCGTCGGGCGCGATCATGCCGAGGTCGCCGTGGCTGGCTTCGGCCGGATGCACGAACAGCGCCGGCGTCCCGGTCGAGGCGAGCGTGGCGGCGATCTTGCGGGCGACGTGGCCGCTCTTGCCCATGCCGGTCACGACCACCCGGCCGCGGACCGATGCCAACGCCTCGACCGCCTGGCGGAAGCGGTCGTCCAGGGCCCCGGCCAGGGCGGTCAGGGCCGCGGCCTCGTAGCCGAGGATCCGGCGGGCCACCGCAATGTCGTCATGGGCGGCCCCGGTGCGCGAGCCGGCGGAAAGGGAAGCTTGGTCAGTCATCGTGTGGGGCACCATGCGCCATCGCCGGCCGGCATGCAAACGGACCGCGGTCAAGCGACCCCTCCGCGCCTCGCTGCGCGGGACTGGCGGCGGATCAGTGCGAGAAGATGTCCATGTCGGCCCAGCCGCCGAGATCCAGAAGCGCCCGGGTGGGCAGGAATCGGAAACAGCTTTCGGCCAGTTCGGTCCGGCCCTCGCGGGCCAGCATCGCGTCCAGCTTCGCCTTGACCTGATGCAGGTGCAGCACGTCCGAGGCGGCGTACTTCAACTGCTCGGGCGTCAGTTCGTCGGCCCCCCAGTCCGAACTCTGCTGCTGCTTGGACAGCTCGATGTTCAGAAGATCCCGGACCAGATCCTTCAGGCCATGCCGGTCGGTGAAGGTGCGGACCAGCTTGGAAGCGATCTTCGTGCAATAGACCGGCTCGGCCAGCACGCCCAGATAGGCATGCATGACGGCCACGTCGAAGCGCGCGAAGTGGAACAGCTTCAGCACCGACCGGTCGGCGAGCAGCCGCTTCAGGTTCGGCGCGTCATACACGCCCTTCGGCATGCGGACCACATGGCAGTTGCCGTCCCCGGCCGAAAGCTGGACGACACACAAGCGGTCACGTGCGGGATTGAGGCCCATCGTTTCCGTGTCGATGGCGACGACGGGACCGAGATGGAGACCGTCGGGGAGGTCGCCTTCGTGCAGTTCGATGGCCAATTGGGGCTCCGCGCCTGAAAACCGCGGCGGCTCGCATTTGGATCCGCGGCGGGGAGTGAGGCCGGCGCCCGGAGATCTTTGGGATCCCCGTCAAGCGCCGACAACCTCATTACCGAAGTGGTGCCCAGGAGAAGACTCGAACTTCCACGGTATTTCTACCACAGGTACCTGAAACCTGCGCGTCTACCAATTCCGCCACCTGGGCTCGGTGCGGAGCGATGTGATATTCGCACGGACGGGGTATGTCAACACGCTTTTTGCAAAATTTTGCAACCGGGCCGACCGGGCCCCACGGACCCCCTATGCCCGCAAGGCGTCGTTGGTTATAAGCACGCCAAATTTCCAGGCATCTCACAGCGGGACGCGGCATGGCTTACGGGTATTCGGTCGCGACGGTCTTCGGCGGCACCGGCTTCATCGGACGCTACATCGTGCGCCGATTGGCAAAGGCCGGCTGCATCGTGCGCGTGGCCTCGCGCCATCCGTCCAAGGCCAATTTCCTGCGCACGGCCGGCCATGTCGGCCAGATCGTGCCGATGGCGTGCAACATCCACGACGACGCGTCGGTGGCCGCCGTGCTCCAGGGCGCAAACCTGGTCGTCAACATGGTCGGCATCCTGCACGAGTCGAGGAACAGCACTTTCGACACGGTGCAGGCCACGGCATCGGAGCGGATCGCCCGCATCGCCGCGGCGGAGGGCGCCACCCGCCTCCTCCACTTCTCCGCGATCGGCGCCGATCCGTCCGCCAAGTCCGACTACGCCCGCACCAAGGGCCTGGGCGAAGCCGCGGTGCGGGCCGCCTTCCCGAACGCCACG
The DNA here is from genome assembly GCA_035645145.1 of Azospirillaceae bacterium. GTDB lineage: Bacteria > Pseudomonadota > Alphaproteobacteria > Azospirillales > Azospirillaceae > CANGXM01. Next base: position 15,167 of record DASQNC010000016.1, read on the forward strand.
ATCCTGCGCCCGTCCGTCGTGTTCGGTGCCGAGGACCAGTTCTTCAACCGGTTCGCCGCGATGTCCGAACTGGCGCCGGCCCTGCCCCTGATCGGCGGCGGCACCACCCGGTTCCAGCCGGTGTACGTGGCCGACGTCGCGGATGCCGCCCTGGGCTGCCTGCAGGATGGGGCGACCATGGGCATGACGTTCGAGCTGGGCGGACCGCGCGTCTACACCCTGCGCGAAGTGCTGGAAATGGTGCTGACCGAAACGCGCCGGAACCGGATGCTGCTGCCGCTGTCCTGGGGCTTCGCCGAGACACTGGCCGGCCTTCTCGGACGCCTGCCGAATCCGCCGCTCACCCGGGACCAGGTGGAACTGCTGAAACGGGACAATGTGGTCTCGCCGGACATGCCAGGACTGCCGGCGCTGGGCATCCAGCCCACCGCCGTCGAGATGATCCTGCCCACCTACCTGGACAAGTACCGCATCGGCGGCCGCTTCCGCAGCCGCCTGACGGCCTGACCGCCCCTCCTGGCCGCACCGGGGCACGCGCTCCCTGACGTTCCCGGCCGGCGGCCCCGGACCCGGATGTCCGGCTCAACTCCCCGGCTGGCGGCGCAGTTGTTCGAGTTCCTCGGGCCGCACCTGCGGTTCGAGTGGACGCAGCGGCTCGGATATGCCCCACGCCACCCGGGACACGAGCAGCGAATTCAGGCACGCCTCGTGCGATGCCCGCGCCTCGTCGTTCAGGGACGGGCCGCGGCGCAGGACGCGCCCGAGCAGAGAGGGGCTGCGGTCCCAAACGGATGTCGAGACCCATAGAAGGTTCACATTGGCCTGACACGGCAGCGACAGGTCCGCGTCGAGGTCGCCGCGCGCCCGGAGCAACTCCGCGCTCGGCACGGTCGGCACGGCCGCGGAGGTCGCCGTCATTTCCGGGCGCGCACCGGCGCAGGCTGCCAGCGCCGCGGCAGCGCCCAGGGGCAGCAGGTTGCGGAGCATCGTCTTGTACGGCAGCGTCATCTTCGGCACCTCGGACAGGCTTGGACACGGCGGACGAACCATCGCCCGGCTAAGGCTGCGTCGTTGTTAATGGTTCCATTAATGGTTTCCTGATCGAATGCGATCTGCAAGTTGCTGCGCACCCGCTGCTGCAATTGCACGGATCCGCCAGGGTTAAAAGGTCAGCATATGGACGAAGCGGTAGCCGATGAGCTTTGGACGACCCTGGAGGCGCGCCTTTCAGCCCTGGACGCGAGCAGCGGCGACCTGACCGCGGTGGAAGACGAAGCCGACCGCGCGATCCGGCTGGAAGGGCGCCCCCTGGCCCTGCTGGCTGCGGGCTCGCAGGTCGGTGGGCCGTTTGTCCGTCGGGCATGCGAGACACTGGACGTGCGGCTTCTGGTGGACAACGCGGCCGCCGGCCAGCCTGTCGCGGGCCGCCCTACGGAACCCGAGGTTGCGCTGGCCGACGCGGCGCGCAGGCATCCAGGCTTGGTCGCCGTGATCTGCGGCTTCTCAATGCGCACGGTGGCCCATTTCCGGAACGTCGCGGCCGCCGCCGGCGTGCCGAGCCTCGTCCTTCCCCAGGCCCTGCACCGCTTCGGCATGCTCGGTCCGGACGAGGCGAACCATTGGCTGCGCCACGGGCATCCGGAAGTCGTTCGCGACGTCGCGCGGCGCGTGCGCGCGGGCGGTTACTATGTCGATCCGCTGAGCCGGGCCACGGCGGCCGCAGTGATGCTGTACCGGCTGACATGGAATCCGACTTGGCTCGATGCCGTCCGGAGGCCAGGCAGCGAGGAGTATGTCAGCCCGGACGCGTTTCCCTTGCAGCCCGGCGAGGTCATCGTGGACGGCGGCGCGTACACGGGCGATACGGTCGAGGTGTTCCATCGCGCGACCAAGGGGGCCTACGGGCACATCCACGCGTTCGAGCCCGATCCGACCAACTTCGAAAGGCTCCAGGACACCGCGGCGCGCCTCGGGCGGGTGGCGGCATACAAGGCCGGACTCTGGTCCGAGACGACCGAATTGCGGTTCGAACCCCTCGGCGGATTGGGCAGCCGCTTCGCCGAGCATGGGGATCTGCGGGTCCCCGTGCTCGCGCTGGACGATGTCGAAGGCTTGGCGCCGACCCTGGTCAAGCTGGACGTCGAAGGTGCGGAGGCAGCCGCACTCCGCGGCGGCGCGAAGCTGATCAGTCGGCTCGGCCCCAAGATTGCCGCGGCGGCGTACCACCGGCCGGAGGACTTGGTCGAGCTACCCGAATTGCTGCGGGGCCTGCGCAAGGACTACCAGTTCCGTCTGCTGCACCACGGCGACGCCCTGTACGAGACGGTTCTGTACGCCTGGAGGGCAGGTTAGCCCGCCTCCCCCCAGGCCCCGGCGCGGCTTGCCCCGGCCCGCGTTTCGGGCTAGGACACGGCCCATCGAATCACCCCCACGATCAGGGACGAACCCATGGCACGCAAGAAGATCGCGCTGGTCGGCGCCGGTCAGATCGGCGGCACGCTCGCGCTGCTGGCCGGCCTCAAGGAACTCGGCGACATCATCCTCCTCGACATCCCGGATGCCGAGGGCGTCGCCAAGGGCAAGGCGCTCGACATCGCCGAGGCCTCGCCGGTCGAAGGCTTCGACGCGGGCTACACCGGCACCTCGAACTACGCCGACATCAAGGGCGCGGACGTGGTGATCGTCACCGCCGGCGTGCCGCGCAAGCCCGGCATGAGCCGCGACGACCTGGTGGGCATCAATGCCAAGGTGATCCGCGCCGTCGGCGAAGGCATCAAGGCGAACGCCCCCGACGCCTTCGTCATCGTCATCACCAACCCGCTCGACGCGATGGTCGGCCTGATGCAGCAGGTGACCGGGTTCGCGCCGAACAAGGTGGTGGGCATGGCGGGCGTGCTTGATTCCGCGCGCTTCCGCTGGTTCCTGGCCGAAGAATTCAACGTCTCGGTCGAGGACGTGACCGCCTTCGTCCTGGGCGGCCACGGCGACACCATGGTCCCGCTGGCCCGCTACTCCACTGTGGCCGGCATTCCGCTGCCGGATCTGGTGAAGATGGGCTGGACCACGCAGGAGCGCCTGGACAAGATCGTGCAGCGCACCCGCGACGGCGGTGCGGAGATCGTCGGCCTGCTGAAGACCGGCTCGGCCTTCTACGCGCCGGCCGCCTCGGCGATCGCCATGGCCGAAAGCTACCTCAAGGACAAGAAGCGGGTTCTGCCCTGCGCGGCCCGGCTGGACGGCCAGTACGGCCTGAAGGACCTCTACGTCGGCGTCCCGGTGGTGATCGGTGCCGGCGGCGTGGAGAAGGTCATCGAGATCGAGCTGACCGAGGACGAGAAGAAGATGTTCCTGCACTCGGTCGAAGCCGTCCGCGGCTTGAACGAGGTGGTGAAGAAGGTGGCCGCCGGCTGAGAATGCCGCGGAACCCGACTTGAACATCGGCGGCCGGGCCCGGCAACGGGTCCGGCCGCTGCCGTTTTTCGCCCCACTCCCCAGCCCCCGGGCGATCCCGCTCAGCTGATGAGGTCCACCTGCTCCGGCGTCAGATTGCCGGGGACGATGGTCAAGGGTACGCGCAGGCGCATCACGCCCTTCCCGGTCAGATAGCTGACCAGCGGGCCCGGCCCTTCGGGCCCGGTGCCGGCACCCAGCACCAGAACGGAAATGGTCGGGTCCTCGTCGATGGTCTTGAGCACCTCGTCGCGGAGGCTGCCTTCGCGGATATAGAGCGCGGGCATGGTGCCGGCGATGGTGTTCACCTGCTTGGCCAGGCGCTGGACCGTCTGTTCGGCCTCGGTCCGGCGTTCCTCCTGCATCAGGGCCTCCACCGCCCCCCAATGCTGGAGTCCCGTCGGCTCCATCACGTACAGCAGCGCCACATGGCCGCCCGTGGAGCGCGCCCGGCGTGCGGCATAGTGGATGGCCACCCCCATCTCGGCGGTCTCGTCCACCACGCACAGGAAGATGCGCGGGGCGGCAGGGGTGGCCCGGGACGACACTTGCGGGGCGGAGGTTGGCGCGTCTGTCATCGGAACCGGCGGATCAGGAACGACGGAACATGGCGGCGGCCCCCCAACCGGCGGCAACCGCGCCGAGAACCGCGAGGATGCCATAATACAGGCTTTGCCGTTTCGCGAATTCCGAGATCTCGGCGCTGAACCCGACCTTGCTGACCACCAGGGGCGTGGTCTGGGCGTTCACGACCTGGCCGTTGCGGATCTGGTAGACCCCGACCGAATAGAGCCCGGTGCTCACGTTGGATGGGAAGTAGACGTTGGTCCGGAAAAGCCGCTCTCCCAGGACGGCCACCTGCCCGGTTCCGGTCCCATACAGGCCCATGCCCTGCTTTTCCTGGATCAGGGCCGCTCGGAAGCGGGCGATCTTGCCCGGGGGGACGGACGGATCGACGGGCCGCGCGCGCATCTGATCCAACCCGATTTCATGCCGCGCCCGCTCCGCCTCGGGAAGGATCCGCTCGACCGGCTGGGTGGCGGCGACGACGTAGAAGCTCGGCACTTGGGTGAAGGCGACGCTCTCGACGTTCATCCACAGGCCGGCGACCCGGCCGCGCCGACGCACCACGGCCTCCTGCTCCGGCCCCCGCACGACGACCACGATGTCGCCAGGCCGGTCCGTCGTGCCGAACAGGACCACGTCGGTGCCGACGAAACCCGTCGTGATGGCGATGAGGTGGCTGGACAAATCGGCCACCAGCCCCTGTGCCCGCGCGCCCGGCGCCCAGGACAACAGGGCCAGCACAGCCGCCAGCCAGTGCCCCAACCGGGAAGATGGCCCGCGACACCTCATTGCCCGGCCGAGACCAGCGTAAGGGAGAACAGGTTGCTTGGCGGAACCACCAGATCCAGGCCCAGGCGGATGGCAACCCCCAGCACCAGAACGGCCAGAAGGGCGCGGGCCTGATCGCCGCGGAGCCGCGCCCCGGCGGAGGTCCCGAACTGCGCCCCCACCACGCCGCCCGCCAGCAGCAGCAGCGCCAGCATGATGTCCACCGTCTCGTTGAGCCAGGCTTGCAGAAGCGTGGCGAGCGCGGTGGTGAAGATGATCTGGAACAGCGATGTGCCGGCCACCAGGGCCGTCGGCATGCCCAGGAGATAGATCATCGCCGGGACCAGGATGAAGCCGCCGCCGATGCCCATGATCGACACCAGAACGCCGCCGACGAAACCGATACCGGCCGGCAGGAAGGCGCTGATGTAGAGGCGCGACCGCGGAAAGCGCATTTTCAGCGGTAGGCCGTGCATCCAGTTGTGCTGGTGCAGCTTCCGGCGCACCGGCGCCCGCTTTTCGCGCAGCAGCGTCCGTACACTCTCCCACAGCATCAGGCCGCCCACCACGCCCAGGAACAGGACGTAGGTGAGCGCGATCACCATGTCGATCTGACCAAGCCGGCTCAGCAGGTTGAAGAGCAGAACCCCCAGCAGGGTGCCGAACAGGCTGCCGGCGAGCATCACCGCAGCCATCTTCACGTCCACGTTCCGCCGCCGCCAGTGCGCCAGGACGCCGGACACGCTGGCCGCCACCAGCTGATTGGCCTGGGTGCCGACCGACACGGCCGGCGGAATGCCGATGAAGATCAGCAGCGGGGTCATCAGGAAACCGCCGCCCACGCCGAACATGCCCGACAGGAAGCCGACCGCTGCGCCCATCGTCAGCACGAGCAGCGCATCGACCGACATTTCGGCTATGGGAAGATAGACCTGCATGGACCCGGGGCGGGTGCGGGGCGTCCGCTAGGAATACTCCCCGGGACGGTTACGGAAAAGAACGGACCGGGGCCCGTTTTCATCCGTCGGTGCGTGAATGCGCCAGTGTGGCAGCAATGACACGCGCGGCGTCCAGCAGCCGGTCGAACGGCAGGCCCTTGCGCCCTTCCTGGCCACCGACCTCCGTGGGGAAAGGCGGCACATGGATGAAACCGGCCACCAGATCGGGGCGATGATGCCGGACGGCATAGAAGACATGGTTGCAGATGTACCCGCCCGCATCCCGGCTGGTCCCGACGGGAAGACCGGCCGCGTCCAGGGCCGCCGTCAGGGCCTGGACCGGCAGGCCGGTGCGGTAGGCGACCGGCGCCGCCGGATCGATCGGGCGGCCGGTCCGCACCAGCCCGTCGGCATCGGGCGACGGCGCGTCGTCCAGGTTCAGCGCAACCTGTTCGATCAGCAGCTTGTCCGTGGAAAAGGCCAGGCCGAAGTTGACCACCGCGTCCGGGCGCACCCGGTTGACCAGATCCCGCACCAGCGCCGCCGAACGGTCGTAGACGACGGGCAGCACCTCGGCCGTCACGTCGCAACCGGGCAGCCCGACCTCGCGCACGGCCTCGACCAGCTTCTCGGTCGGGTTGACCGGGTGGTGCAGGAAACGCTGGAATCCGGTGATCAGCAGGCGCATGGGCAGGCTCGGTTCGCAGGTGGGATTGCAGCCGTCGGGGCGACATTAACAGCCGTCGGCGCCTCCGCCCAACCCGGATCGGATGCGGGCGGCGTCCGCTTGAAACGCCGCCCCGAACGGCCCGTCACACGCGCAGCAGGCCGATGATGTCCTTCAGCTCCGCCAGATGCTTGTACGCCAGTTCGCCGGCACGCTCCGCGCCGCGCTTCAGCAGGCGGTCGAGTTCGGCCTTGTCCGACATCAGGTGGCGCATGCGTTCGGTGATCGGGGCCAGGACCTCCACCGACACATCCACCAGCTCCTTCTTGAAGCCCGAGAACTGCGCGCCGGCGATCGTGTCCAGTGCCTGCTGGCGGCTGATGCCGCGCAGGGCCGCGTAAATGGTGACCAGGTTGTCGGCCTCGGGCCGCTCCTCCAGCTCCTTCACGGTGGCCGGCAGCGGCTCGGGATCGGTCTTGGCCTTGCGGAACTTCTGCGCGATGGCGTCCGCGTCGTCGGTCAGGTTGATGCGGCTGTAGTCCGAGGGGTCGGACTTCGACATCTTCTTCGTGCCGTCGCGCAGGCTCATGACGCGCGTGGCCTCGCCCAGGATCTGCGGTTCGGGCAGCGGGAAATACTCCACCCCGTAGTGCCGGTTGAAGGCGCCGGCGATGTCGCGGGCCAGTTCCAGGTGCTGCTTCTGGTCCTCGCCCACCGGCACGTGGGTCGCCTTGTAGCCCAGGATGTCGGCCGCCATCAGCACCGGATAGGCGTACAGGCCCAGCACCGCCTCGTCCCGCTGCCGGCCCTGGCTCTTCTCCTTGAACTGGGTCATCCGGTTCAGCCAGCCCAGCGGTGCGTGGCAGGACAGGATCCAGTTCAGCTCGGCGTGCATGGACACGGCGGACTGGTTGAAGATGATGCTGCGCTCCGGGTCGATGCCGGCCGCGATGTAGGCGGCCGCGACCTCGCGGGTGTTGTTGCGCAACACCTCGGGGTCCTGGGGCAGCGTCAGCGCGTGCAGGTCCACGACGCAGAAGATGCATTCGTAGCCGTCCTGCATCCCCACCCAGTTCCGCAGCGCGCCCAGGTAGTTGCCCAGGTGAAGCTGACGGGTCGGCTGCATGCCGGAGAAGATGCGGTTCACGGGTGGAACTCCATGTGCCTGAACGGGGGTGCCGGAACGGGGCGTGTCGAAGGCGCAGTAGATCCTTCGCCGAGCCGCCCAGGTCAAGACCGCCGGGACGGGACGCACGCTCGGGAAGGGCGCTCAGGATGCGGGTTGCGGGGCCTTCCGGCGCAACACGGCCTTCATCTCGCCCAGTGGCGCACCGCCGGTCAGATGGGCCAGGACGAAGTACAGGGCCGCACCGGCGCCCACCAACAGGCCGAGGGCGGCGAAACGGATCGGCAGCGACGCCGCGAACCAGGGCGCCAGCAGATAGCCGCCGGCCGCCAGCGCCGCCCCCATCGCGCCCGCACAGACGATCAGGCGCGGCGCCCGCCGCTTCAACCGGTCGTCGATGGTCAGGTGCCCGCGCCGGCGCAGGCCGGTCGCCAGCAGCGCGACGTTCAGATAGGCCGTGACGCAGGTGGCAAGGGCGATCCCGACATGCCCCATCAGATGGATCAGGACGAAGCCCAACGCGCCGTTCGCCACCGCGATCACCACCGCGATGCGGACCGGACCCATCGTGTCCTGCCGCGCGAAGAACGCGGTCGACAGCACCTTCACCAGCACATAGGCGGGAATGCCCAGGGCATAGGCGGCCAACGCCCAGGCGGTGGCCGCGGTGTCGGCCGGCCCGAAGGCGCCGCGCTCGAACAGCACCTGGATCACCGGATGGGCGGACACCACCAGGGCCACCCCTGCGGGAAGCCCGAGCAGCAGCGCGAATTCCAGGCCGCGCGACAGGTAGTGGCGCACCGCGTCGTGGTTGCCCGCCTCGACGTTGCGCGACAGCACCGGCAGCAGCGCCGTGCCGACGGCGATGCCGATCACGCCCAACGGCAACTGGTTCAACCGGTCGGCGTAGTACAGATACGAGACGGCGCCGGTGGGCAGCAGCGACGCCAGCACAAGGTCCACCAGGACATTGACCTGCATGATGCCGCCGCCCAGCGCCGCCGGCCCCATCAGCACGAACAGGCGCCGGACCCGCGGCTCGAACCGGGGCAGGCGCAGCCGCAGGGACAGGCCGTGCCGGTGGGCCGCCCAGGCCATCCACACCAGTTGGACCGCCCCCGACAGGGTGACGGCCACGGCCAGCATGCGCGCGACATCACCCCCGATCCACCAAGCCAGCAGCATCGCCAGGATCTGCACCAGGTTGAACGCCACCGGTGCCGCCGCGAAGGGACCGAAGCTGTTCAGCGAGTTCAGGACCCCGCCGTACAGCGTCACCAGTGAGATCAGCAGCAGGTAGGGGAAGGTGATCCGGGTCAACTCGACGGCCAACCCGTATTTGGCCGGCTCGTCGGCGAATCCGGGGGCGAGGAACGCCATCAGCCACGGCATCCCCCACATCATCAGGGCCGAGAACGGCACGACCACCGCGATCATGACGGCCAGGCAGCGTTCGGCGAACAGGTGCGCGGCGGCCCGTCCCCGGCCCTGCAGTTCGGCATTGAACAGCGGCACGAAAGCCACGCTGAACGCGCCCTCGCCGAACAGGCGGCGGAAGAGGTTCGGCAGCTTGAGGGCGACGAAGAACGCGTCCGACACCGGTCCGGCGCCCAGCAATGCCGCATTCAGGATGTCGCGGGCGAACCCGGCCACACGGCTCAACATCGTGAGGCCGCCAACCGTGGCGATGGCGCGGGCGAAGCTGAAGTTCATCGGCGGGGACGGGTTGCGGGAGGGATCGGACCGGGCGTGTTTAAGGCCCAATTTGGGCGGCGGTCGGGCATGGTCCTTTGGATCAGAACACCAACGACGGCGTACCCATCGCGAGCAGCACATACACCCCCGCCGCCATCAGCGCCCAGGGCATGAACCGCGGCAACCAACGGCGGACGGGCGCGGCGATCCGAGGATGCGTCGCAATGCGCCAGGCCAGCCAGCACCAAGCCCCCGCCAGCGCCAGGAACACCGCCGCCAGGGCCACCGACGCGGACGGCCCCTGCGCCGTGAACAAGGGCACGTAGACACCGATGTTGTCGGCACCGTTGGCGATGGTGACCGCCGCGACGGCCAGCGCAGGGTGGACGGACGGTGCGCCCTGGACGGACTCGGACACGCCGTCCTCCTCGTCGTCCTCGACCAGTTCCCTGACGCCGATCACGATGGGCACGAACCCCAGCAATCCCACCCACGGCGCCGGGAAGACGAGCAGCAGGCGGGCGGCCGCCAGACCGGCCACGACCAGCACCAGAATGCCGAGCATCTGGCCAGCGACCACCGCACCCGGCCGCCAACGCGGATTGGCGAAGAAGGCGGTCAAAAGCAGCAGGTCGTCCACGTCGGTCGCGGCAATGGCCAGCGCACCGGCGCCGAGAATTCCGGCCCAATCCCCGTCCGTCATCGGACAAGCGCACCCGGCTTCTTGCGCAGCAGGTAGAAAACGTAGCCGTACGCCTCGGCGTACCGGCGGTACAGATCGACCTCGGCGTCGATGGCGTCCAACAGGCGGACCCAGGCCGTGTCGCCGCCGTGACTGCGGCGCATCCCGGCCACCCGGACCGACAACGGGTCGTAGTACTCGTCCCACCATGCCGAAGCGGGCAGCGCGAAGGTCTCCACGATCCGGTAGCCGGCAGCCTCGGCCGCGGCGCAGTTCTCACCCACCGTGGCCATGGCCGGATGATTGGCGGCCCAGAACGCGGCGGCCGGTGCCGGAGGCCGGTCAACGAGCCAGGTGAGTTCGGTGACGGCCATGGCGCCGCCGGTTTCCAGCAACGGCCGCCATGCCGCCAGGGCCGCGGCGAAACCCATGATGTATGCCGCCCCTTCCGACCAGATCAGGTCGAAGCTCCCGGGCGGGAACGGCAGCGCCCGCATGTCCGCCTGCCGAGTAGCGATGCGATCCGCCAAGCCGAGATCCGCCGCGGCGTCCGCCAGCCGCGACAGACCCGCCGGATCCACGTCCACGGCCGTCACATGCCCGCCCGTCCCGCGCGCCAGCACCAACGCCTGCCGGCCCGGCCCGCAACCGATGTCCAGCACCCGCGGGGCCGGCGGCAGCCGGCCCAGCCGGGCCAGCGCCTCGGCGGTGGCGGCATCGGACCCGGGCCCGCTCCGCGGCAGGCCACGGATCAGGTCGCGCAGACGGTCCGGGTCCATCAGTCGGACCCGAGGCCGGAGCCGTCGCCGGCCTCCAGCGCCTCCATGTCCTCGTCGGAAAAGCCGAAATGGTGGCCGATCTCGTGGATCAGCACATGGCGGACCAGATGCGCCAGGTCCTCGCCCGTCTCGATCCAGAAATCCAGGATGGGCCGGCGATAGAGGAAGATCATGTCCAGGTCGCCGGGCTGGTCGCCGACGCTCTTGCGCGTCAGGTCCACGCCCCGGTACAGGCCGAGCAGGTCGAACGGGCTTTCCAGCTCCATCTCCGTCTCGGTCTCGGCGTCGGGGAACTCCTCGACCCGGATGACCACATTGCCCACATGGCGGAGCAGCGGCACCGGGATCGTGGCGAGGGCATCCTCGGCCATCGCCTCGATCTCATCGAGGGTTGGCGCGGTCGTGAAGCGGCGGGTCGGCTCGATCATGGCCCGAATCATAGGAGCGCTTGACCGCGCCGCCAAGCCATGCCACGAGCCCCACCGCGTCCATTCACCAAACGAGGCGGACCATGGTGCGGAAACTGACCGAGACCGAACGGCAGGCGGCGCTGGCGCAGTTGCCGGACTGGGCGCCGGGAACCGACCGCGACTCGATTCGCCGGGTTTTCCAGTTCCGCGACTTCAACGAGGCCTGGGGCTTCATGAACCGGGTCGCCCTGAAGGCCGAACGCATGGACCACCATCCCGAATGGTTCAACGTCTACAACCGGGTCGATGTGACGCTCACGACCCACGATGCGGGCGGCCTGACGGCCAAGGATGTGGAGTTGGCGCGGTTCATGGACGCCGCGGCAACGCCTTGACAATCGTGGCCGGACACCGGTCGCGACCGGTCCGCCACCCCCTTCGCGGGAAAAGTGCACCGGCGGGCTTGACACGCCCGCGCCGACGCCCGAACCCTCCGCCGCCATGACCCAGACCCCCGTCCTTTCCATTCGCGACCTCACCATCGACCTGCCGCGCGGCGCCGACCGGCCGCACGCGGTGCAGGGCGTGTCGCTGGACCTCCACCCGCGGGAAATCCTGTGCGTGGTGGGGGAATCCGGCTCCGGCAAATCCATGACGGCCGGCGCGGTCATGGGCCTGCTGCCGCGCGCCCTGCGGGTGCGGTCGGGCCGGATCCTGTTCGAGGGCGAAAATCTGCTGAGCCTGCCCGAACCGCGGATGCGGCAGCTGCGCGGCCGGCGCCTGGGCATGATCTTCCAGGAGCCGATGACGGCCCTGAACCCCGTCCTGAAGGTGGGCGAGCAGGTGGAAGAGGTGTTCCGCATCCACGGCATCGGCGAGCCGGCCGAGCGGCGGGCACGGATGCTGGAGCTGTTGGCGGCGGTCGGCCTGCCCGACCCGGAAGCCCTGGCCCGAAGCCACCCGTTCCGGCTGTCCGGTGGCCAGCGGCAGCGGGTGATGATCGCCATGGCATTGGCGCTGGAGCCGGCCGTCCTGATCGCGGACGAGCCGACCACCGCGCTGGACGTCACCACCCAGATGCAGATCCTGCGCCTGATCAAGCGCATCCAGGCCGACCGCGGAACGGGCGTCCTGTTCATCACGCACGACTTCGGCGTGGTGGCCGAGATCGCCGACCGGGTGGCCGTGATGCGGCACGGCCAGGTCGTCGAGGCCGGCCCCACCGCGGATGTCCTGACCCGGCCGCAGCACCCCTACACCCGCGGCCTGATCGCCGCCGTGCCCCACCTGGAGCCGCCCCGTCCGGATGGCCGGGGCGAGGCCGCGGCGCCCGTCCTGCTCGCGGCCAAGGGGGTCACGAAGACCTACCACCGGGGCGGCGGGCTTTTGCGCAAGGGAACCGTCGTCAAGGCCGTCCACGACGCGGATTTCATCCTGCGCCGCGGCGAGACGCTGGGCCTGGTGGGCGAGTCCGGATCCGGGAAATCCACCCTGGCCCGGTGCGTCGTCCGGCTGATCGATCCGGAGGAAGGCGAAATCCGGTTCGACGGGACCGATCTGCGTCCGCTGGGCAAGGGCGGGCTGAAGCCGTTCCGTCGGCGCATCCAGATGGTGTTCCAGGACCCGTTCGCCTCGCTGGATCCCCGCATGCGGGTCGGCGACATCATCGCGGAAGGGCCGCGCACGCACGGGGTCCGCAAATCCGAGGCCCTTGCCAAGGCGCGGGACCTGCTGGGGCTGGTTGGCCTGGATCCGTCGGCGGCGGACCGCTATCCCCACGAATTCTCGGGCGGGCAGCGCCAGCGCATCGGCATCGCCCGGGCGCTTGCCATGGAGCCGGATCTTCTGGTCGCGGACGAGCCGGTGTCGGCGCTGGACGTGTCGGTGCAGGCGCAGATCCTGGACCTGCTGGCCGGAATCCGTCAGCGGCTGGGCCTGACCATGCTGTTCATCACCCACGACCTGCGGGTGGCGGCGCAGGTCTGCGACCGGGTCGCGGTGATGCGGCGCGGCGCCATCGTCGAGCAGGGCCCCACGGCCGAGGTGTTCGGTGCCCCGAAGCACCCGTACACCCGCGAACTCCTGGACGCCATCCCGGGGCGGGACTGGCGGCCGGCGGCGGCCTGACCGCCCTACGGACGTATTTGTTCCCCGGCTTGAACCGGGCGGGGGCGGCCGGCGAACCCGCCCGCCCCGGGACGGGAAGATGCCGCCTCCCCGAAATCCTCCCTTGGCCGGCACCGGCCCACCCCTTAGCATCCGGGGCAAAGGAACAAACCAGGGGAGGACCATGACAGCGCACACATCGGCGCACCGGGGCAATTCCGCAGCCAGCCGCGACATCGCCCACGTCCTGAAGCCGTACACGAACCTGAAGAAGCACCAGACCACCGGATCGCTGATGATCGCGCGCGGCGACGGCATCCGGGTCTACGACGAGGCCGGCAAGGAATACATCGAGGGGATGGCCGGCCTGTGGTGCGCGTCGCTGGGGTTCAGCGAGAAGCGCCTGGCCAAGGCCGCGGCCGAGGCGATGGACCGCCTGCCGTTCTACCATTCGTTCACGCACAAGGGGCACGACGTCGCCGCGGACCTGGCGGAAAAGCTGCTGTCCATCGCCCCGGTGCCGATGTCCAAGGTGTTCTTCGCCAGTTCGGGGTCGGAAGCCAACGACACCGTGGTGAAGATGGTCTGGTACTACAACAACGCGCTGGGCCGCCCCCAGAAGAAGAAGATCATCTCGCGCCAGCGCGCCTACCACGGCGTCACCGTCGCGTCGGCCAGCCTGACCGGGCTGCCCAACAACCACCGCAGCTTCGACCTGCCGATCGCGAACATCCTGCACGTCGAATGCCCGCACCACTACCGGTACGCCGAGCCGGGCGAAAGCGAAGAGGCCTTTGCCGCGCGCCTGGCCGACAGCCTGGAGCGGCGCATCCTGGAGGAAGGGCCGGACACCATCGCGGCCTTCATCGCCGAGCCCGTCATGGGTGCCGGCGGCGTGATCCTGCCACCCAAGGGCTATTTCGCGCGCGTGCAGGAGATCCTGCGCAAGTACGACATCCTGTTCATCGCCGACGAGGTCATCTGCGGCTTCCACCGCACCGGCGAGATGTGGGGCAGCCAGACGTACGGGTTGAAACCCGACATCCTGACCACCGCCAAGGCCCTGTCGGCGGCCTACCTGCCGATTTCGGCGGTGATGGTGAACGAGCAGGTCTATCAGGTGCTGGCCGGCGAGAGCGACCGGATCGGCACCTTCGGCCACGGCTTCACCTACACCGGCCACCCGGTCGCGGCCGCGGTGGCGTTGGAAACCCTGCGCATCTACGAGGAGGACCGGATCGGCGAGCATGTGAAGCGGGTGTCGCCGCGCTTCCTTGAGCACCTCCGGCGCCTCGCCGACCGGCCGCTGGTGGGCGATGCCCGTGGCGTCGGCCTGACGGGCGGCGTGGAACTGATGGCGGACAAAAAGAACCGCATCCCGTTCCCGGCCGAGGCGATGGTGCCCACATACCTGATCGCCCGCGCCCACGAACACGGCGTGATCCTGCGCCCGATCATGGACGTGATCGCGTTCTGTCCGCCGCTGATCATCGACGAGGCCGGCATCGACGAGATGTTCCGCCGCTTCGATCTGGCGCTGCGCGACACCGAGGCGATGGTTGCCGAACAGGGCTTGGCAAAGGTCACATGAAGCCGGACATCCTCAGCATCGCTCCGATCCGCCCCGACCAGCAGCGTATGCTGGAGGAACGGTTCACGGTCCACCGCCTCTACGAGGCGGCGGACCCGGGCGCGCTGCTGGGGACGTGCGGAGAGCGCATCCGGGGCGTGTCCACCACCGGGTTCGTCGGCTGCGGCCGGGACCTGATGGAACAGTTGCCGAACCTCGAGATTGTCGCCTGCATGGCGGTCGGTGTGGATGCCGTGGACGTGGCCTATGCCAAGTCCCGCGGCATCCACGTCACCAACACGCCCGACGTGCTGAACGACTGCGTGGCCGACCTGACGCTGGGGCTGCTGATCGCATCCGCCCGGCGTCTGGTCGTGGCCGACCGTTTCGTCCGTACGGGCGAATGGCGGAAGGCGCCGATGCCGCTGGCCACCTCGCTCGGCGCCAAGCGGTTGGGGATCGTGGGGCTGGGGCGGATCGGCCTGGCCGTCGCCAGGCGCGCGGAACCGTTCGGCCTGACCGTGGCCTACCACAACCGGCGGCAGCGGACGGACGTGCCGTACCGCTACTACGACAACCTGACCGAACTGGCACGGAACAGCGACTTCCTGGCGATCATCACACCGGGCGGGCCGGAGACGCGGCGGCTCATCGACCGTGCGGTGCTGGACGCGCTGGGACCACAGGGAACGCTCATTAACGTGGCCCGCGGCAGTGTGGTGGACGAGCCGGCGTTGGTCGCCGCCCTTCAGGAGGGGCGCCTGGGCGCCGCAGCCCTCGACGTCTTCGAGGACGAACCCCAGGTGCCCGAAGCCCTGCTTGCCATGGACAATGTGGTGCTCGCACCGCATGTCGGCAGCGCAACGGTGGAGACTCGCGCCGCCATGGCCCAACTGGTCGTGGACAACCTGATCGCCCACTTCGACGGCCGGCCCCTACCGACGCCCGTTTGAGTGGCTGCACGATCCGAGGGGAACCCGGTTCGCAAGGCCCGTTCGTCTAGCTTTGGCCCGGCGCCCGGAGCCCGGTCTCGAAGATCGCCGTTGCGCACCGCACCAGTTCCTCGCGGGCGGGTTCCCCCGTCAACTCCTCCGCCAGCTGGCCATCCAGGATGAGCTGCGCCAGCCCATGCACCAGTGACCAGGCGGCCACGGTCGCGGCACGTTCGGGCCACCGCCCGCTCCGGGCGATGGCGGTGCTCAGGAATGACAAGGCAGCCTGCGCCGTCTCCATCAGTTCCGGGTGACGGCTCTTTTGGATCTCGTCCCCGAACATCAGGCGGAACAGTCCGCGGTTGGCGAGGGCGAAATCAACATAGGCCTGTCCCATGGCCTGCAGCGAGCCCACCGCCTGCGCGGCACGCAGTGCCTGGGCCAAATCGGCAAAGCCCTCCGTCGCAACCGCCGCCAGCATCGCCTCCCGCGTGGGAAAATGACGGTAGGGCGCATTGTGGGAAACGCCTGCGGTTCGGGCGACCTCGCGCAGGCTGACAGCCGCACTCCCCCGTGCTTCGAGAATGCGTCTTGCCCCCGCGATCAGGGACGCGCGGAGGTCGCCATGGTGATAGCTGCGCGCCTCCGATGGACCGGTAGTTGACACTGTCCACACCCGACTTTAAGTTGACAGTGACAACATACGGTCGGGCCACCAGGCCGTCAATGCGGGGAGGCCAGCATGCTCTTCTTTGTCCTGATGGCATTCATGACGGGTTTGGCTGCCCTTGCCGGGCGCGCGGGCATTCCAGGCTTCGGCGACTGGCCGGCACGCATGCGGTGGGGCATGGCAGTCGCACTTGTGTTTGCCGGAACGGACCATCTTCTGACGCCCGGACGCTATCTGCCCATGATGCCGGCCTTCGTCCCACACCCGTTGGAAGTCGTGTATTTCACAGGCCTGTGCGAACTCGCGGGGGCGCTCGGCCTGCTGGTTCCGCGGCTGCGCCGGGCGGCGGCCATCGCCTTGGCCGTCTATTTCGTCTGCGTGTTTCCCGCGAACATCAAAAACGCAGTGGAAGGTTTGTCGGTCGACGGACTGCCGACGGCGTCCTGGTATTACTGGATCCGGCTGGCGTTCCAGCCGCTGGTCATCTGGTGGGCGTTGGCCTGCGGCGGTGTGATCGCCCTTCGCCGTTCGGCCGCGCGGCCCAAAGCGGTCAACGGCACGTCCGGAGCATCCACCTAACCCTCGGATCGGCAGGCACCCGGAAGCTCGAACCGCACGAACGAAAAGGGCCGGTCCAGAAACTGGACCGGCCCTTTCGGCGTGGTGGTCGGACGCTCAGCTGATGTCGTGCTTGGCGTCGACCTTCTTGACCTTCGACCCTTCCTTCTTGCCCTTGCGGTCATCCTGGGCAACGGCGGTCATGGCCTTGTTCATTTCGGCGCCGAGGCGCTCTTTCCAATAGCTGCTGAACCCGTGCACGTCCTGTCTCCAATGGCTGCACCGCGCCGGCCGGAACGGATGCCCAGGCGGACGCTTCGGGGGTGGAGTAAACGGCGAACGGCGGCGGGATGCAACACCCGCCGCTGTCGCGTCTCATCCGTTAGACGGTGATGCTGGTACCGGCGTAGGCAACCAGTTCCAGCTTGCCGTTGGTCAGGCGAAGACCGGTCTGACCCACGACATTCTCGGACCCGGTCGGTCCTGTGGCCTGGTTCAGACGCACGGAGGTGAAGGAAGTGCCGTTGTATGTCAGGGCGAACAGGCGGTTGTAGTCCGGAATCTTGCCGGTGGAGGCGGCGCTGAGGTTCAGCACTCCGTCGCTTTCGGCGGCCAGATCATCCAGCAGGTCCTGAACATTCATGCCAGCGCCCGAGGCCGCATCGAATCCGAACAGCTCGTCGTACTGCAGGGTGCCGTCGCCATTGAACATGGTTCCGTCACCATTCCTGTCGTAAGCCAGCATGACCTGAGGCCGGCTGAACAGGCCCGCCAAGTTACCTGCCACAGTCATGGCATCATTCTGGGCCTGGGTTGGATTCGTGGCGCCGGTGGTGTTGATTTCCGACCCCATCGCCGGGCGCACGTTCAGGAACACGGCCCCGCCGTTGGTGTCCGTCGCGTCACTCGTCATCTTGAGAACGGCCCCCAGCGCATTATCGTCTGGGAACAGGTTCCTGAAGTCGGTAGTCGTCTGGGACATTGGAGTTTGCGAGGCCGCCGCCATCTGCCCGCTGAAGTCAAGCCCCGTCCCCCCGGCATCAGGCAAGTTCACATCGAACCCCCGCTGGGTATAGACGGTGACCTCCAGCTTGCCCGTGGACGAAAGCTGCAGCGCGGTCTGCGCCGCCGTGTACTCCGTATATCCGCTGGCCCCAACCGAGGTGGTCGCAACCGAGGACTGGTTCAGGCGGACGGACGTGCCATCCGACCGCAGCACCATCAAGCGATTGCCGACATCGCCCAATTCATCCAGCTCCACACGGTTGCCGGCGGACTGGAGCAGACTGCCCAGGCTGCGCCCGGCGCTGGCCACGTAGATATCGTTCAGCGACGGCCCCGTCTTGCCAGCGGAGTCGAACCCGAACAGTTCCTGTTCACCATTGATGGAACCGTCGTTGTTCAGGTCGTACCCGATCAACCCCTGCCCCTGACCGAACCGGTCGGTGATCTCCTTGGCCTGGGCCGTAACCTGCCGCTCGTAGACGTCGTAGTTGTCGTCGGTGCGACCTGCGATATCGGTGTACGGGTTGGCAGCGCGCTCCGAGCCGGTGCCGGCCCGGATGTTCACAAACAGGGCGCCACCGTTGCCGCTTTCCGGCACCGTGCTGGGACCGCTGGTCTTGGCCAGCACCTGGTCCAGCTTCGCCTGCGGATCCGGCGTGGAACCGAAGGACCACAGACTGCGGTAGGCGCGGCGCGTGTCCTCGCTGGCATCGGCCGAGCGCGATTCCAGGCGCCCCGTGAAGTCGAGCGCCGCTGTCGTCGACCCAGTCGAGCCCGGCGCATTCGACGACCAGGAGCCGGACCGGTACGAGCCGGACGTCTGCCCGCCACTGGACAGGATGAGTCCATTCGGAGAGGAACTGCCGCTGGACGAGCCGCGGTAGGTCTTCTTCTGGTCTTCGCTCAGACGCAACCACGCCTGCTCGCGAGCGATTGCGGTGATACCCGGATTGCTCAGGAAGCTTGAGGGGGGCGGATCGGTGTAGGTGCTCTTCTGCTCCTTGTTGAGCCGCTCCCACATCAACTCGCGCACCGTCTGCGTTGCGGTCGAGTAGAAATTCGACGGAATCGATGTGATCGACATGGAACTCGCCTTCTGAGCAATCTACCCCTTCTGAGCAGGACCAGAAAGTAGCACACCCCACCCACCTGGGCAATCGGCGCGCGAAGACATGCGGATGCGCGGCGACACCACGGCCCGAACCTTAAACGCCCGCGCCCGTCAGAGCCGCGACGAACGTGTTCCCGGTGGCCCGGCGCAGATCCATGATGCCGGTCTCCACATGGCGGCTGGGATGGACCCGGTTGGTCAGGAGCGCCCATGCGGCGCCATGTCCGAAATCCATCCACAGTCCGGTCCCGGTGAAGCCGGTGTGGCCGATCGTGTCGGGCGAGCACAGCGCCCCGCCCGGCCAGCCCGGATGCCGCCGGTCCCATCCCAGGCCCCGCATCCCGGCCCCCAGTTGCCCCTGCGGGCGGCGCATCTCGTCCAGCGAGGCGCGCGACAGAATCCGGCCGTCCATCATGGCGGACGCGAAATCCAGGACCGCATCGATGGTGCCGAACAGACCGGCATGCCCGGCCAGACCGCCCAGCGCGAACGCGTTCTCGTCGTGCACCTCGCCCCGGATCACGCGGCCGCGCCACATGCAGCGCTCCGTGGCCGCGCAGCGTGCCGGGTCGGGCCGCGCCGTGAAGCCGAAACCGTCCAAGTGCGCCAGATCGGCCAGGGGCCGGCCATGGGCACGTTCCAGGATCAGGCCGAGCAGGATGAAATTGATGTCGGAATAAGCGGGCTCACCGATCGGCCAATCGCGCTGGAGCACCAGGGCCTTCAACCTCTCCGCGCCCTCGCCCCAGGTGTAGACGGGCTCAACCGCCGGAAGGCCGGTCTGGTGGGCGAGGCACTGGCGAATCGTCAGCCGACGGACGGCGGCGTCGGGGCGGTATTGGAAAAAATCCGGCAGGTGCCGCGACAGGGGATCGTCCAGATCCAGCCGCCCGGCTTCGACCAGCTTCATGATCCCGGTGGTGGTGGAGATCACCTTGGTCAGGCTGGCCAAGTCGAACACCGTCCCGCGGTCGGCGGCCACGGCGTCGGGCACCAGTTGGGCCTGCCCGGCCCAACGCACCACGGCCTGTCCACCGGGCGTGACGGCGCCGAACACGGCGCAGGGGATGCGCCCGGCGGCAACGGCTTCGGCCGCGGGCTTGAAGGCCGCATCGACGGCGGCCGCGAGGGACGTCATGCCTTCCTCCGGGGTGCGCGGTGCAGACGGCCACCGGGCATCGGCTCCGGCGCGCCGGTGGTCGTGGGCAGCGACAAGGGCCGCCCGTGCAGCGAGCGCACCGCGAGGAAGCCGAAGGCCTGCGCCTCCAGCGCGTCGCCTTCCCAACCGACCGCCTCGACCGGATCCACCGGGACCTGCAGCGCGGATTGCAGCCGCCGCATCATGGTGCCGTTGTGGCGCCCTCCCCCCGTCACCAGCCAGCGCATCGGCGCCTCGGGCAGGTGGCGGCGCGCCTGGGCCACGGACTCGACGGTGAAGGCGGCCAGGGTGGCAGCCCCGTCCTCAGCCGACAGGTGGGCCACCGTCCCGATGTCGAAGGCATTCCGGTCCAACGATTTCGGCGGAACCCGGTCGAAGAAGGGATGGGACATCAGGCGGGCGAGTGCGTCCGCGTCCACCCGCCCCGTCGCCGCAAGGGCGCCATCGGCGTCGAATGCGGCGCCGGTATGCCGCAGCATCCAGTCGTCCAGCAGCGCATTCCCCGGCCCGGTGTCGAATGCCAGGATCGCCCCGTCGCCCAGATAGGTGACGTTGCCGACTCCGCCCAGGTTCAGGATCGCGACCGGCCGCCCCAGATCGGCGGCCAGCGCCGCATGGTACAACGGGACCAGCGGAGCGCCCTCGCCGCCCGCGGCCACGTCGGCGGTGCGGAAATCGTTGACCACATCGATGCCGAGCGACGCGGCGAGCCGGGCGCCGTCGCCGATCTGGCGGGTGAACCGCCGCTCCGGCCGGTGCAGCACCGTCTGCCCGTGGAACCCGACCACATCGACCGAGGCGGGATCGATGCCGTGCTCGTCCAGGAAGCGCAGGACGGCGTAGGCATGGGCATCGGTGACCGCCGCTTCGAGAGCGTGCAGCGGATCGTGCTCGGCACGCGCCGAATCGGCGACGACGGCGCCCAGTTCGGCCCGGACGGGGGCAAGATAGGGATATGTGGCGAACGCATCCCGCCGGGTAACGCGCTCCCCGTCCGTCTCGATCAAAGCCACGTCGATGCCGTCCATCGACGTCCCGCTCATCAATCCGATCGCCCGCACGAATGCCCCTCCGGCCGCCGAAAACGGGCGGAGAAGACCATGCCCCCCGGTCCGCCGCAAGCCCGCCGGATACCCGCCCCGCGCACCGGCCCAAGTCCCGTGTGGCCGTGCGGATTGACCCGGGGGGTGCGGCAGTGTCAGATGCGGCGCTCAAGAACAACCGTGCGATCCCTCATCATCCGGACACGCCGGGTCCACCAGACATGCCAGGGGAGACTACCTTGACCTTCCTTCGCCGTTTTGCCGGCTCCGCCGCCTCCGCCGTCCTGCTGGCCGGCACCGCGGCGGCCGCCCTGACCGTGGACATCCGGGCGGCATCCGCCCAAACGCTGGAAATCGCCACCGACGCCTCGCCCACGGGGCTCGACCCGCATGTGGCGACGGCCTTTTCCACCCAGCTGATCACCAACGTTGTGTACGAGGGCCTGACCGCCATCGACAAGGATCTGCGGGTGGTCCCGGCGCTGGCGACGGAATGGACGGTCGGGGACGAGGGCAAGACCTACACGTTCAAGCTCCGCCCCAACGTCACCTTCCACGACGGCAAGCCGATGACCTCGGCCGATGTGGCGGCCTCGGTGAAGCGGATCACGGACCCCAAGACCGGTTCGCCGCTGGCCAGCCGCTTCACGGTCATCGACGCGGTCGAGACGCCGGACGCCGGCACCGTCGTGTTCAAGCTGAAGGAACCGTCGGCGCCCCTGCTGTCGCAGTTGGCCCAGCTTTCGATCCTGCCGGCCGAACCCGGTGTGGACCTCGGTCGCCGGACCGTCGGCACCGGCCCGTTCAAGCTGGCGCGCTGGGTCCCCGACACCTACCTGCAACTCGACAAGCACGCGGGTTATTGGGACCAGGGCCTGCCGAAGCTGGCGTCGGTGAAGTTCAACATCGTCCCGGACGCCACGGCGCGGCAAACGGGTCTTTCCGGCGGCACCTACCACCTGCTGCCGGTGGTTGACGCGGCGACCGCCCAGGCACTTGCCAACCGGCCGAACGTGAAGGTGGAGCAGACGCTCGACCTCGCCTACACGCTGGTCGGCCTGAACACGTCCAAGCCGCCGTTCGACAACGCCAAGGTCCGCGAGGCGGTCAACACCGCCATCGACCGCGGCCAGATCGTCCAGGCCGTCTACTTCGGCAAGGCGCAGCCGGCCGGCCCCGTGTCGCCGGCCCTGACCGACTGGGCCGTGCCGACGACCGAATTCGCCTGCTACAAGCCCGATCCCGCGAAGGCGCGCCAACTGCTCCAGGAGGCCGGACTGTCGGCCCCGGTGAAGTTCACGATGAACGTCATCGGCACGGTCCCGGCCGCGGTCGAGGCCGCCCAGGTCGTCCAGGCGCAACTGGGCCAGGCCGGGTTCCAGGTGGAACTGAACGTTCAGGAACAGGGCCGCTTCATCCAGGATTGGCGCAACGCCAACTTCGATGCGTTCGCATCCCTGAACGGCGGCAACGTCGACCCCGACGACTACCTGTACCGCACCTTCCGCACCGGCGGATCCACCAACGTCTTCAAGTTCTCCGACCCGCAGCTCGATTCGCTGCTGGACCGGGCCCGGGCCACGTCCGACAAGGGGCAGCGGCAGGCACTCTACCGTCAGGCGCAAACGGCGCTCGCCTGCCAGGGTCCGGTCGCGCATTTGGCCTACGGGCAGTTTTTCACAGCCGTCCGGACCAATGTGGAAGGCTACGAGGTGACCGCCACGCGCTCCACCCGGTCGCTCCGGTCCGTCTCGCTGAAGTAAAAAGGCAGCCCCTGTTCCGCCCCGCCGCCGGGTGACCGGCGGCGGGGCGTCCTGTATCCGGCCCGAAGAACCCCATGATCCGTCTGATTTTGAACCGGCTGGTCGACCTGCTGTTCGTACTGTTCGGCGTGTCGATCATTGCCTTCCTGATGATCCGCCTCATTCCCGGCGATGCCGTCCAGATCATGCTCGGCGCCAACTCCGAGGTGACGCCGGAGGCGTTGGCGGAACTGCGGTCGCGCCTGGGCCTCGACCAGCCGGTGCTGCTCCAGTACGCATCCTGGCTGGGCGCCGTGCTGCAGGGGAACCTCGGCGAGTCGGTGTGGACGGGCGCCCCGGTGGCCGAGGAGATCCTGGGCCGCGTCTGGGTGACCCTCGAACTCCTGGTCCTGGCGCTGGCGTTCGCGTCCGTGCTGGCGGTCCCCGCCGGGGTCGCCATGGCCTATGTCCGGGGGGCGGCCGGAGACTACCTGATCCGCGTTGTGACCATCGCCGGGGTGACGGTGCCCAGCTTCTGGCTCGGCACGCTTCTGCTGTATGCGGCGGACGCCTGGATGCCGGCCTGGCCGGCTGTCGGCTGGGTTCCGTTCGCCGACGATCCGCTCGGCAATCTCATGCGCATGGTGCTGCCGACCCTGGCATTGGGCCTGCCGATCCTGGCGTCGCTGTCGCGCATCGTGCGGTCGGCCATGCTGGACGCGCTGGGACAGGACTACATCCGCACCGCCCGTGCCAAGGGCGCCCCGGAACGCCTTGTGCTGTTCCGCCACGCGCTGCGCAATGCGCTGATTCCCTTCGTCACCAGCGTCGGCATCACCGCCGGCTACCTGTTCGGCGGCACCATCGTGATCGAGCAGGTGTTCGCCCTGCCCGGACTGGGACGACTGGTCGTCGGCGCCATCGCCGAACGCAACTACCCCTTGATCCAGGCGGCCATCCTGCTGGTGACCAGCGGCTTCGTCATCATCAACTTCCTGGTGGACCTGACCTATCTGGCCATCGATCCGCGCGCGAGGGCGGCATGACCCGGTATTTGCCCCGACACCCCCTGCTTTGGATCGGACTGGTCCTCGTCCTCGTCCAAGTGGCGCTGGCGGCATTCGCGCCTTGGGTCGCTCCGACCGATCCGCTGAAGCAATCGATCCTGCACCGGCTGCGGCCACCGTCGCCCGAATTCTGGCTGGGCACCGACAATTTCGGCCGTGACGTGCTGTCCCGCGTGCTGCATGGCTACCGGTCGAGCCTTCTGATCAGCGGCGCTTCGGTGTTGGGCGCGCTCGTGGTGGGCGGGGCGCTTGGGATCGCGGCGGCCTACTACAAGGGTTGGGCCGACCGGGTGATCATGCGGGCCATGGACCTGCTGTTCGCTTTCCCGATCATCCTGTTGGCGATCGGCATCATCGCGGTGCTGGGCCCGCAGACGGGAACGACGGCGGTGGCGATCGGCATCGTCTATGTGCCCATCTTCGCGCGCCTGCTGCGTGGCCCGGCCCTGGTGCTGGCGGAGAGTGAGTTCGTGGAGGCCGCAAAGGCGCTGGGCGTGTCGGACCTGCGCATCATGCTTGGCCACATCGTGCCGAACCTGGCCAGCGTGATCCTGGTGCAGGCGTCGCTGTCGCTGTCGACCGCCATCCTGGTGGAGGCGTCCCTGAGCTTCCTCGGCATCGGCACGCAGCCGCCGACCCCGTCGCTCGGCCTGATGCTGTCGGAAAGCCGGAGCTTCCTTCTCATCTCGCCGTGGCCCAGCATTTTCGCCGGTGCCGCGATCCTGATGGCGGCGTTCGGGTTCAACCTGCTGGGCGATGCCCTGCGCGACACGCTCGACCCCCGCCTGCGCGGAGAGGACTGAACGGAGCCGCGCACCGCGGGGCCGCCACGCGGAAGGACAGGCAGCCATGGCCAACCACCCCATCGTCGCCCTGCGCAAGGCGCTGAAGCGCCGGTTCGGCAGCGTTCCGCCGGTCGAGCCGGCGACACGGGGGCTCGAGCAACTGGCCGGCATGGCGGCCCGCGGGTCCTGCCGCGACTTCGCCGACCGCCCCGTGGATCCGGGGCTGGTGCGGCTGCTGTGCGCCGTCGCCCTTTCGGCGCCCAGCAAGAGCGACCTGCAGCAGCGGGACATCGTCATCGTCGACGAACCACCGCTGCGCGCCCGCCTGGATCTGCTGGCGGGCCGCGAAGCCTGGATCCGCGCCGCCCCGGTGATGGTGGTCTTCTGCGCCAACAACCGGCGCCAGCGCCAAATCCAGGGCTGGCGCGACCGCCCCTTCGCCAACGACCACCTGGACGCTTTCTTCAATGCATCGATCGATGCCGGCATTGCCATGGCGGCCTTCATCACCGCCGCGGAGGCTGCCGGGCTCGGCTGTTGCCCGTTGAGCGTGCTGCGCAACAACGCCGACGCGGTGAGCGACCTGCTGCATCTGCCCGACCACGTCTTTCCGGTCGCCGGCCTGGTGCTGGGCTGGCCCGCGGGTCCCGGCGAGATCAGCCCCCGCCTTCCGCTGGAGGCGACCGTGCACATGAACCGCTTCGACGAGGCGGGCATCGAGCAGGCGGTGGCGGAGTACGACCGCCGCCGGGCGGAGATCCAGCCCTACCCGCGGCAGCGCAACGAGGCCCGTTTCGGCCACAGCGGGGCCTATGGCTGGTCCGAGGACAAGGCACGGCAGTACGCCGAGCCCCAGCGGGCCGATTTCGGCGCCTTCATCCGCCGCAAGGGTTTCGACCTCGGCTGACCGGGCGTTTCACCACGGCGCGGTGTCCGTGCCGGCCCACGGTATAGTCCGTCAGGCCAGTTGGAACGCGCACCGTCCCGCCCTGATGTAAGTCCCGGCCAAGCCGATCCGGGTGGGGCGGGACGATGGAATTGCGCGCAAAGGCTATCCGTCGGCTTGGCACAGCCGGGATCCTGCTCACCACCATCCCGCTCTGGACGGCGCAGGCGCAGCCGGCACCGGCCAGGGCCGGCGAACCGGTCGCGGCCCTCACGCTGTTCGGTGCCCGCATGACCGACAATTCCTTCGACGAGGTGCTGACCGCGCGCGGCATGGAATGGCGGGACACGTATCTGCTGGGGATCGCCGGGTCGCGCCGGATCGGCCGGCTTCTCGACCATTTCGACATCGAGGCGGAACTGCAGACCGCCCGCCACTTCGGCGGCAACCACCATTGGGAATTCAACGCGGCGGTGATCGGCCGCTGGAGCGGCTTCCCATGGCGGCGGCACCTCCACACCAGCATCGCCTGGGGCATCGGGCCGTCCTACGCCACCCGCACCCCTCCCGAGGAGGTGGAACGAAGCGGGACGTCCGGCCGGCTGCGGGTCTATTGGGTCGCCGAACTGGAAGCCGGCCCGCCCGCGGCACCGTGGAGCGTGCTCACCCGGCTCCACCACCGCTCCACCGGGTTCGGCCTGCTGGGCGAGGAGGGGGGCTCGAACTGGGTGACGGTGGGGGTTCGCTGGCGGTTCTGAGGACGGGGGAAACGCCTTGCGGCGTCACCCCTCCGTCGTGCCCAGCCCCAGGCGGCGTTTGACCTCGGCCATGTCCATCAGCAACTGGCGCAGCTTGCGCACGCCGCGCACTTGGCTGATGTAGTCGCGGTGCGGCACCGCCGGGTTGCCGCCGTAGACCGCGCGCGGCGCAAGGTCGGTGCCGACGCCTGCGCTGGCCCCCACCACCACGTCGTCGCCGATCCGAATGTGGTCGGCCACGCCCACCTGGCCCGCCAGCACCACCCGGTCGCCGATCACCGTGCTGCCGGCAACGCCCACCTGCCCGCAAAGCATGCAGTTCCGGCCCACGACCACGTTGTGGCCGATCATGACCAGGTCGTCGATCTTGGTGTGGTCGCCGATCCGGGTCGGCGTCAGCGTTCCGCGGTCGATGGCGGTCAGGGCGCCGATCTCGACATCGTCGCCGATCTCCACCGTTCCGAGCGACGCGATCCGGACGATCTGGCGGTTCAGCGCCGCCTCCTCGACCCGCCCGCTCGACCGGGCGCTTTCCACGCTGCCCCGCTCGGGCGTGACGAAGCTGAACCCGTCGGCCCCGATGGAGGCGTTGTGGTGGACGATGACGCGTTGGCCCAGGCGGCAGCCCGCCCCGACGCGCACACCGGCATGCAGGATCGAGTCGCCCCCTATCACGGCCCCCGGCCCCACCGAGACATGGGGATACAGGACGCAACCGGGGCCGATGCGGGCCCCGCGGCCGACATAGACGAAGGGACCGATCGCCGCACCCGCGCCGATCTCGGCTCCGGGTTCGACCACGGCGGACGGGTGGACACCCGGCTCGACCCAAGGGGGCGGCTGGAAGGCGTTGTTCACGTGGGCCATGGCGTAGCGCGGCCGACCCACCTCGATGTAGCCGTCAACGGCACCGGGCGGCACGTCCGCCCCCGCGGCAACGACCGCCGCGCGGGCCTTGGACGCGGGCAGCAGGGCGAGCAGATCCGGCTGCATCGCCATGGCGAGATCCGTCTGCCCGACCGCATCGGACGGGTGCACCGGCCGGACGACCTCGATCTCGCCGTCGCCGGTCAGCGTGCCGCCGATCCGGGCGGCGAGTTCCTTCAATTTCATGCGCTTGACCGTCCAGGCGGGGAAATGTTCAAACCGGAGCGCACCTATAGCAGCCCCCCTGCCGGGGCGGAAGCGGGCTGCCCCAATTGGGTCACCCTTTCGAGTAAATTTTCTCTTATTTCTGTCGCATTTAGCGCACAAAGCTGAGCTTGCTTCTCAGCTTGGCGAAAGCCAGAATGGTAAACACCCCATTCGATTGGGGTGGCTTCCATCAAGGCCACTGCCGGACGGCAGGGCGCAACCGAGGAACAGGGCGCATGGACAAGATCCGCATCCGCGGCGGCCGCACGCTGAACGGGACCATCCCGATCGCCGGCGCGAAGAATGCGGCACTGCCCCTGATGTGCGCCAGCATCCTGACCGACAAGCCGCTGCGCCTCGCCAACGTCCCCGATCTGGCGGACATCCGGATGCTGGAGCAGCTGCTGGCCCAGCATGGCGTGTTCATCGGTCGTGACGGCGAGACCGGCGAGATGGTCATGACCGCCGCCCGGATCACGTCGACCGAGGCGCCGTACGACATCGTGCGCAAGATGCGCGCATCGGTCCTGGTGCTGGGCCCGCTGCTGGCACGCTGCGGCCGCGCCCGAGTCTCCCAGCCGGGCGGCTGCGCCATCGGCACCCGGCCGGTGGACATCCACCTGAAGGGCCTGCAGGCGCTGGGTGCCGACGTGGACCTGAACGAGGGCTACATCGAGGCATCGGCCCCGCGCGGCCTGACCGGCGGCGAGGTGAAGTTCCCCTTCCCGTCGGTGGGCGCCACCGAAAACATCATGATGGCGGCCGCGCTCGCCCGTGGCGAAACGGTGATCGAGAATGCCGCCCGCGAACCCGAAATCGTTGATCTGGCCGACTGCCTGAACGCCATGGGTGCCCATGTCGAAGGCGCGGGCAGCGGCCGCATCGTGATCCAGGGCAAGGACCGCCTTTCGGGCGCCAGCCACCGCGTGCTGGCCGACCGGATCGAGACCGGCACCTACCTGATGGCCGCCGCCGTGACCGGCGGCGAGGTGGAGCTGACCGGCACGTCGATCGGCCTGCTGTCCGCCGCCATCGAAAAGCTGCGCGAGGCGGGCGTTGTGGTGAGCGAGACCCGGGACGGCATCCGCGTCCACCGCCGCAACACGCCGCTCCAGGGCATCGACGTGGTGACCGAGCCGCACCCCGGCTTCCCCACCGACCTGCAGGCCCAGCTGATGGGCATGCTGACGGTGGCCGAAGGTGCTTCGATGATCACCGAGAACATCTTCGAGAACCGCTTCATGCACGTGCCCGAGCTGTGCCGGCTGGGCGCGGACATCAACGTGCAGGGCGCGTCGGCCGTGGTCCGCGGCGTGCCGAAGCTGACCGGCGCGCCGGTGATGGCGACCGACCTGCGGGCGTCGGTGTCGCTGGTCATCGCGGCGCTCGCCGCCGAGGGCGAGACCGAGATCAACCGCGTCTACCACCTGGATCGCGGCTACGAGAGGCTGGAAGCCAAGCTGCAGGCCTGCGGCGCCGACGTCGAACGCGTCCCGGGCTGACCCCCGTCCATTCCGCTTGAACGGGCCGTCCCCGGCTTCGCGGGGACGGCCCGTTTTTCTTGCCGGTCTACCCGCCCAGCCGCGCAACCTTGACCCGCCGCGCCTCCGGCCCCGTGCTCTCCAGCGTCACGTCGATTCGCCGGGCGGGCAGCAGCGTTCCGAGCCGGTCCGGCCATTCGACCAGCGCGATCCCGCCGGCCAGCGCCTCCTCCCAGCCCAGTTCGAACACCTCGTCGGGACCGGACAGCCGGTACAGGTCGAAGTGCCAGACAGTGCCGGCCGGGGTGTCGTAGGTCTGGACCAGGGTGAAGGTGGGGCTCGGCACCTCCTCCCCCGGATTGCCGGTCAGCGTCCGGACGGCGGCGCGGGCGAAGGCCGTCTTGCCGGCCCCCAGGTCGCCGCGCAGTGCGACCACGTCGCCCGGCCGCAGGGTCCGGGCGACCTCGGCGGCCAATGCCAGGGTCGCCCCCTCGTCCCGACAATGCACGGCACGTTCCGCCGGGTGCTCTACGGGGTTGCGCATCGGCGGCCCACCCGACAATTCTTCGGCATCATCGTTTCCGGGAGTTTCCATGTCGGCGTCCCCTCACCGCACCGACGTCGCGATCATCGGCGCCGGCCCTGTCGGCCTCTTCGCGATCTTCGAATGCGGCATGCTCCGCCTCAAGTGCCACGTGATCGATGCGCTGGACATGGTGGGCGGCCAATGCGCCGCGCTTTATCCGGAAAAACCCATCTACGACATCCCGGGGCACCCTGCCATCGACGCGGCGGCGCTGATCGACAATCTGGCCCGGCAGGCCGAACCGTTCGCCCCCGTCTACCACCTGGGCCAGCAGGTGATGCGGCTGGAGCGCACGCCCGAGGACCGCTGGCTGCTGGAGACCAGCACCGGCACCCGGATCGATGCGAAGTGCGTGGTGCTGGCCGCCGGGGTCGGCGCTTTCGGCCCGAACAAGCCGCCGCTCGACGGCATCGAAGCGTACGAGGGCACCTCGGTCTTCTACATGGTCAAGCGCCGCCAGGACTTCGCGGGCAAGCGCGTGGTGATCGCCGGCGGCGGCGACAGCGCCGTTGACTGGGCCATCTCGCTGTCCGAGGTGGCGAAATCGGTCCAGGTCGTGCACCGCCGGCCCAAGTTCCGCGCCGCCCCCGAAAGCGCCGCCCGGATGGAGGAATTGGCGAAGCAGGGACGGATCGAACTGGTGGTGCCCTACCAGCTCGATGGGCTGGAGGGCGACGGGCGGCAACTGTCCGGGGTGCGAGTCGCCGATCTGGACGGCAACACGCGGCTGCTGGAAGCCAACGTCCTGCTGCCCTTCTTCGGGCTGGCCATGAACCTCGGGCCGATCGCCGACTGGGGCCTGAACCTGGAGCGCAACCACATCACCGTGGACCCGCTGACCATGGCCACCAACGCGCCGGGCGTCTTCGCCATCGGCGACATCGCCACATACCCGAAGAAATTGAAACTGATCCTGTGCGGCTTCCACGAGGCCGCCATGGCGTCCCATGCGGTCTTCCCGCTGGTCCACCCCGGCGAAGTGCTGCACTTCGAGTATTCCACGACCAAGGGCGTTCCCGGGGCGGCGTGACCGGGGCGCCACACCTGCTGCAGGCGGAGATTGCCGGGCGGCCGGCGGCGCGGATAAGGTTTCAGAACCCGGATGGCATGCCACCGGGTGCTTCCACCCAGGGTTCCCTGCCCGAGGACGCGCCGATGCCAGCCCGCTCTCCCAACGCTCCGCGTACCGCAAGGACCCCATGACCCGGATCACCCGTGCCATCGTGCTTGCGGCCGGTCTCGGCCTGCGCCTGCGCCCTCTCACCGACAGCCGGCCCAAGGCACTGGTGGAAGTCGGCAAGCGGCCGCTGATCGACCACGCGCTGGACCAGTTGGCGGCCGGCGGGGTCGAGGAGGTGGTGGTCAACCTGCACCACCACGCCGACATGCTGGCGACCCATCTGGCGGACCGCGCCACCCCGAAGATCACCCTGTCCCGCGAGCCGCAGCTCATGGGCACCGGCGGCGGCATCCGCAAGGCGCTGCCGCTTCTGGGTGCGGACCCGTTCTTCGCGGTGGATTGCGACACGCTGCGGCTGGACGGCCCCACCCCGGCACTGCGCCGGATGGCCGAAGCCTGGGATCCCGACCGCATGGATGCTCTGATTCTCGCGGCGCCGACCGCCAAGGGCATCGGCATGCCCGATCATGGCGTCCTGTTCCTGGACCCCGAGGGACGGGCGCGGCTGCCCGGCGAAAGCGAGATCGCCCCCTACGCCTTCGCCTCGGTCCAGTTGCTGTCCCCGGCGCTGGTCGCCAAGCGGACGGAGGAGCCCTTCTCCTACAAGGAGCTGTGGCGCTTGGCCGAGGCCGAAGGCCGCTTGTGGGGCATGGTCCATGACGGCGCCTGCCTGCAGGTTCTGACCCCGGAGTCGGTCGAGGAAGCCGACGCACTCCTCGACGAACGGATGGCGCGCTGGGTCGAGCCGTGAACGACGCGGCACCGGGCCTCTACACCATCCCGGCGGGCACCCCCTTCGTCGACGCGCTGGCCGCGGGATTGGAAGACTTATCCCCGGGCGACCCGCTGGGCCTTGCCCGCGTCACCGTCCTTCTGCCCAACCGCCGGGCCGCGCGCTCCCTGCGCGAGGCGTTCCTGCGCCGGTCGGGCGGGCGGCCGCTGCTGCTGCCGCGCATGATGCCGCTGGGCGACATCGATCCGGGCGAACTGGTGCTTGCCGCGGGGCTCGACCTGCCACCGGTCATGCCGGAGCTGCGCCGCCGCCTCCTGCTGGCCCGGCTGGTGATGCAACGCAAGGACCTGGCCACCCTGCCCGGCCAGGCGGTGGCGTTGGCGGGCGAGCTGGGGCGGCTGCTGGACAGGGTGGTGACCGAACGCGCCGATTGGGCCGGCCTGTCCGCCCTGGTGCCCGAGGATTATGCGGAGCACTGGCAACGCACCATCGCGTTCCTGGAAATCGTCAGCCGGGTCTGGCCGGACGTGCTGGCGGAGGAAGGCGCCATCGACGCCGCCGACCACCGCAACCGGCTGCTGGAAGGGCTGGCCGCCCACTGGCGCGTCAACCCGCCCGACGGCTGGGTGGTCGCGGCCGGCTCCACCGGGTCGGCGCCGGCAACCGCCGACCTGATGGACACCATCGCCCGCCTGCCCCGCGGCATGATCGTGCTGCCGGGATTGGACCGGCATCTGGACGAGGCGTCCTGGGACGAGGTCGCCGCGGACGAAGCCCACCCGCAGCACGGGCTCTGCCGTCTGCTGGCCCGCCTGGGGGCCACGCGGCGCGACGTGCGGGACTGGCCGGCCGCCCGGGGCACCGAGCCGGAAACCACCCGCGGCCGCGCCGTGCTTCTGGCCGAGGCCATGCGGCCGGCGGCAACGACCGACGCTTGGCGCGAGCGGCCCGTCATCCACGACGGCGCATTGGCCGGGCTGGTGCGGGTCGACTGTCCGGCCCCCCAGGACGAGGCGACGGTCATCGCGCTCCTGATGCGGGAGACGCTGGAGACGCCGGGCAGGACGTGCGCCCTGGTGACGCCCGACCGCCCGCTCGCCCGGCGGGTGGCGGCGGCGCTTCGCCGCTGGGGTGTGGATGTCGACGATTCCGCCGGCCGGCCGCTGCGCGACACGCCTGTCGGCGCCTATCTGCGGCTGGTGGCCGACTGCGCGCTGGCCCAGGCGGCCCCCGTGGCACTGCTGTCCCTGCTGAAGCACCCGCTGGCATCGGGCGGGCGATCCCAGCCCGTGTTCCGGTCGCTGGTTCGTGCGTTGGAAATGGCCGTCCTGCGCGGACCGAAGCCGGGGCCGGGCTTCGAAGGGCTGCGCCAAGCCCTGCGGTCGCCCGACGCACGGTTCGGCCGCGAGCACGGCCGGGACGAGCTGCTGGCCTTCGTCGACGACCTGGACACCCGGCTGGGCCCGCTGACCGCCCTGCTGACCAGCCCGGCGCAGCCGCCGGAGGCGGTGCTGGAAGCGCACATGGCCGCGGCCGAGGCACTGGCCGACGCCGAGGACACCCCCGGACAGGAGGGAGCCGGCCCGCTGCGCCTGTGGCGGCACGAGGACGGCGAGGCCGCGGCCGCCCTGGTGGCCGAGATCGCCGAGGCGATCCGCGGCTTCCCGGCCGTGGAGGGGACCGACTACCCGCCCCTGTTCGAGGCGCTGATCGCCGGGGCCGTGGTCCGGCCGCGCTACGGCCTGCACCCGCGGCTGCACGTCCTCGGCCTGCTGGAAGCGCGGCTCCAGCATTTCGACCGCATGATCCTGGGTGGGTTGAACGAGGGGGTCTGGCCCGCGGACCCGGCCATCGACCCCTGGATGTCGCGTCCGATGCGCAAGGCCTTCGGCCTGCCGGCCCCCGAACGCGAGGTGGGTCTGGCCGCCCACGACTTCGTGCAGGCGGCCTCGTGCGCGGAGGTCTTCCTGACCCGCGCCGACCGGGCGGGCGGGGCGCCGACGGTGCCGGCGCGCTGGCTGACACGGCTCGACACGGCCATCAAGGCGGCCGGGCTGGACCCCGGCGCGCTCCGCCGCGACGGCCGGCCCTGGCTGGCCCGCGCCCGTGCGCTCGACCGTCCGGCCGAGGTGCGCGCCATCGCCCCGCCGGCCCCCTGCCCGCCGGTGGCGCTGCGCCCGCGCGCCCTGTCGGTGACGCAGATCGAGACCTGGATGCGCGACCCCTATGCCATCCACGCGCGCTGGGTGCTGAAGCTGAAGCCGCTCGAACCGCTGGAGGCCGATCCCGGCGCCGCGGAACGGGGCACCTTCATCCACACCGCGCTGGACGCCTTCGTGCGGGCACACCCGGTGGGCGAGCTGCCGCCGGACGCCTTGGACCGGCTGCTGGCGGCGGGGGTCGAGGCCTTCGGGCCGGCGCTGGGGCGGCCGGAGGTCTGGTCCTTCTGGTGGCCGCGGTTCGAACGGGTGGCGCAATGGTTCCTGGAGCGGGAGCGCGAGCGGCGCCTTTACGCCGTCACCGTTGCGACCGAGGTCGAAGGCGGCCTGACCGTTGACGGTCTTGCGGGGCCTTTCACGGTCCGCGGCAAGGCCGACCGCATCGACCGGCTGGCGGACGGAACCCTGTCGATCATCGACTACAAGACCGGCGGCGTGCCCGGCGCGGCCGACGTGCGCGCCGGCCTGTCGCCCCAGTTGCCGCTGGAGGCCGCGATGGCCGCGGCGGGCGGCTTTGCCGGCGTGCCGGCGGGCCCGGTGGGCGAGCTGGCGTTCTGGCGCCTGACCGGCGGCGATCCGCCCGGCGAGGTGAAGGCCCTGCGCGAAGAGGCGATGGAACTGGCGGCGGCGGCACGGACGGGGCTGGAAGCATTGGTGCGGCTGTTCGACGATCCCGCCACGCCCTACCGCGCGGTGCCGCGGCCGGCCCACGCCCCGCGCTTCAGCGACTATGCCCACCTGGCCCGGGTGCAGGAGTGGGCGGTCGCCGCGGATGGCGGGGAGTGAGGCCACGGCGATGACCATACTCGATCAGGCCGCCACCGGCCCCGTCGCCATCGACCCCACCGTCCTGCAACGGCGGGCGTCCGATCCGGCCGCGTCGGTGTGGGTCGGCGCGTCCGCGGGGACCGGCAAGACCAAGGTCCTGACCGACCGGGTGCTGCGGCTGATGCTGGCCGGCACGCCGCCCCACCGCATCCTGTGCATCACCTTCACCAAGGCCGCCGCCGCCGAGATGGCGAACCGGATCAACGCCACGCTCGGCGATTGGGCCGCCCTGCCCGAAGCGGATCTGGCGGCGCGGCTGGCCGACCTCGGTGGCGAGCGCCCCGAACCGGAACGGGTGGTCAAGGCCCGGCGGCTGTTCGCCGAGGTGGTGGACTGTCCGGGCGGGATGCGGATCCTGACCATCCACGCCTTCGCCCAATCCCTGCTGCGCCGCTTCCCGCTGGAGGCCGAGCTTCCGCCCAACTTCGAGGTGATGGACGAGCGCAACGCCGCCGAACTCCTGTGGGAGGCCCGGCGCGTCGTCCTGGTCAAGGCGCGCGAGGAGCCCGATACCCCGCTGGGAACCGCAGTGGCCCGGATCGCCGCGGCCGTCAGCGAGGACGAATTCGCCGACCTGCTGGCGGAGCTGGCACGCGAGCGCGGACGGCTGGACCAGGCCTTCGCCGATGGTGGGCTCGACGGCGCCATCGCGGAATTGCGCCGGCACCTGGGCCTTGAACCGGGCGAAACGGTGGAAAGCCTGCTCGCGGCGGCGTGCGCCGACGGGGCCTTCGACGTGGCCGGGCTGCGCGAGGCCTGCCGCGCCCTGGCCGGCGGCTCCAAGACCGATACGGAGCGGGCCGAAGGCATCGGGCGCTGGCTGGAGGATGCCGCCGCGCGGACCCTGAACTGGACCGCCTATCTCCGGAACTACCTCACCGCCGAAGGCGAGGTGCGCAAGACGCTGGCGACCAAGAAGGTCGCCGACGGGTTCCCGGCCGCGGTGGCGGCGCTGGAGGCCGAGGCCGCCCGTCTGATCGCCGTGGCGGCAAAACTGCGGTCGGCGCAGGTCGCCGCCTACACCGAGTCCCTGCTGGTCCTGGGCGACGCCCTGACCGGCCGCTATCGCCGGCTGAAGGAGCAGCGCGCGCAGCTCGATTTCGACGACCTGATCCTGAAGGCACGGGACCTGCTGGAGCGGCCGGGCGTGGCCCCATGGGTGCTGTTCAAGCTCGACGGCGGCATCGACCATCTGCTGATCGACGAGGCGCAGGACACCAACCCCGACCAGTGGGCGGTGGCCCGGCTGCTGGCCGAGGAGTTCTTCAGCGGCCTTGGCGCGCGCGAGCCGTTGCGCACCCTGTTCGTGGTGGGCGACGAGAAGCAGTCGATCTTCAGCTTCCAGCGTGCCGATCCGGCGGAATTCCTGCGCATGCGGCGCCATTTCGCCGAACGTTGCGAGGCCGCGGGCACGCCGTTGCGCGTGGTCGATCTGGCGGTCTCGTTCCGGTCGGTCGGGGCCGTGCTGAAATGCGTGGACGCGGTGTTCGCCGAGCCGGCCGCGCGCGACGGCGTGCTGTCGGACCCGGACGCCCGGATCGAGCACCTGCCCTTCCGACGGCTGCACGGCGGCGAGGTGGAGCTGTGGCCCCCCGTGGTGCCCGAGGATGATCCGGCGGAACCCGAACCGTGGGCGCCGCCGGTCACACCGGAACGCGGCACCAGCCCCCAGGCCCGCCTCGCCCATGTGGTCGCGGCCCGGATCGCCAATTGGATCCAGGAGGGCAACGAGCTTCCCGCCCGTGGCCGTCTGGTCCGGGCCGACGACGTGATGGTGCTGGTGCGCCGGCGCAGCGCCTTCGTCGTGGAACTGGTGCGCGCGCTCAAGGAGCGGCGGGTGGCGGTGGCCGGCGTGGACCGCATGGTCCTGACCGGCCAGTTGCCGGTGCAGGACCTGCTGGCGCTTGGGCAGTTCCTGCTGCTGCCCGAGGACGACCTGACCCTGGCCGTGGTCCTGAAGACCCCGCTGGTGGGGCTGGGCGAGGACGAGCTGCTGGATCTCGCGGCCGGACGGCGGGGCACCTTATGGCAGGCTTTGCAGGCGCGTTCGCACGAACCGGTGTTCGCGCCGGCCCATGCCTGGCTCAAGGCCCTGATGGCGCGGGCCGACTTTGCCCCGCCCTATGAGCTGTTCGCCGGGATCCTGGGCGGTGCCTGCCCGGCCGATCCCAAGGGCAGCGGCCGGCGGGCGATGCTGCGGCGCCTGGGCCCCGATGCCGAGGATCCGCTGGACGAGTTCCTGACCGCGTGCCTCGCGTTCGAGACCACCAACCCGCCCTCCCTCCAGGGTTTCCTGCACTGGCTCCAGGCCAGCGAGGCGGAGATCAAGCGCGAGCTGGAACAGGCCGGCGGCGCCGTCCGCATCATGACGGTCCACGGGTCCAAGGGCCTGCAGGCGCCGGTCGTGGTGCTGCCCGACACGCTGGCCGCCCCCGACCAGAGCCCGCCGATCCTGTGGCCCCACGGCGGGGACGGTCGGCGCGTGCCGCTGTGGGCGCCGCGCCGGGCCATGGAGGACGCCGCCTGCCGGCGTGCCCGCGCCCAGGCCGACCAGCGCCGCGACCAGGAATACCGGCGGCTCCTCTACGTGGCCCTGACCCGGGCCGAGGACCGGCTCGTGGTCTGCGGTTACCAAGGCCGTCGGGCCCCGGCCCCAAGCTGCTGGTACCGTCTGGTGGAGGGCGCCTTGTCGCGGATCGCCGAGGCCTGCGCCTTCGACTTCGGCGCCCTGTCGCCGCTGGGCTGGGCGGGCCCCGGATGGCGCTATCACGAGGCGCAGGCGACCACGCCCGTGGACAAGCGCGGCCACGCCGCCACCGGCATCGGCGATGCGGGGGAATTGCCGGCCTGGGCCCTGGCCCCGGCGCCCGACGAGCCGACACCCAGCCGGCCGTTGACGCCGTCCCGGCCCAGCGAACCCGAACCGGCCGTCCGCTCGCCCCTGGGCCGGGAGGACGAGGCGTGGCGCTTCCGCCGCGGCCTGCTGATCCACCGGCTGTTGCAGACCCTGCCCGATTTGGCCCCCGACCGCCGTGCCGAGGCCGGCGCCCGCTTCCTCGCCAGCCCGCAGCACCGGCTGGATCCGGCCCGGCAGGCCGCACTCCTGGCCGAGGTGCTGGCGGTGCTGGACGATCCCCGGTTCGCCCGCGTCTTCGGTCCCGGCAGCCTGGCCGAGGTGCCGGTGGTGGGCCGGATCGGGGACAAGGTGCTGTCCGGCCAGATCGACCGCGTCCTGGTGACGGACGAGGCGGTCTGGATCGTGGATTTCAAGACCAACCGCCCACCGCCCAGCGCGGTCCGGGACGTGGCGCCGGTCTACCTGGGGCAGATGGCCGCCTATCGCGCCGCCGTCTCCACCATATGGCCGGGCCGTCCCGTCCGCTGCGCGCTGTTGTGGACGGATGCGCCGCGGCTGATGGAGCTGCCGGACGCGGTGCTCGACGGGATCGCGGTGGGATGACGGGCATCGATCGCGGCCCGTGCCCCGGATGCCATGCACCGGTGGCAACCCAGCCCCGGCTTGACCGTTCCGGGACGGCGCCCCTAAGTATGGATGGCATGGCAACGCGGCCCACCAGCAGTTGGACCGCTTGGGCTCGCGGAGGAATTCAATGAGCGCGACGACGAAGATCACGGACGCCAGCTTTGAAAACGACGTACTGAAGGCGTCGGGTCCGGTGCTGGTGGATTTCTGGGCCGAATGGTGCGGCCCCTGCAAGATGATCGCCCCGGCGCTCGACGAGCTGGCGGCCCAGATGCAGGGCAAGCTGACCGTCGCCAAGCTGAACATCGACGACAATCCGTCCACGCCGACCAAGTACGGCGTGCGCGGCATCCCGACGCTGATGATCTTCAAGAACGGCCAGGTTGCCGCCACCAAGATCGGCGCCCTGCCCAAGCAGCAGCTCATCGACTGGGTGAAGTCGGTCGTCTGAACAACGGCGGCCCCGGCCGATCCCCGCACGCCCCGCGGCTGGTCCGCGGGGCGCTTCGATTTGCCCGCGGCCTGCCACCCCGCCCCCTTGGCCTGGGGGACCTGCACCGCTATGGTGCGCCCTCCCGAACGGCGGAACGG
The DNA here is from genome assembly GCA_035645145.1 of Azospirillaceae bacterium. GTDB lineage: Bacteria > Pseudomonadota > Alphaproteobacteria > Azospirillales > Azospirillaceae > CANGXM01. Next base: position 53,877 of record DASQNC010000016.1, read on the forward strand.
TCCGCACCCATGACCATCGCCAATTCCTATCGCTCCGGTCCCGACGCGCAGGGCCATTTCGGCATCCACGGCGGACGCTTCGTCGCCGAGACGCTGATGCCGCTGATCCTCGACCTTGAGCGCGCGTATGCGGCGGCCAAGGCGGATCCCGCGTTCCGCGCGGAATTGGACTATTACCTCGCCCACTACGTGGGGCGGCCGAGCCCGCTGTACTTCGCCCAGCGCCTGACCGAGCGGCTGGGCGGGGCCAAGGTCTATTTCAAGCGCGACGAGCTGAACCACACCGGCGCGCACAAGATCAACAACTGCATGGGCCAGATCCTGCTGGCCCGGCGCATGGGCAAGACCCGCATCATCGCCGAGACCGGCGCCGGCCAGCACGGCGTCGCCACGGCCACGGTCTGCGCCCTGTTCGGCCTGCCCTGCACCATCTACATGGGCGAGGTGGACATCGCCCGGCAGCAGCCGAACGTCTTCCGCATGAAGCTCCTGGGTGCCGAGGTGCGGGCGGTCACGTCCGGCTCGCGCACGCTGAAGGACGCCATGAACGAAGCCCTGCGCGATTGGGTGACCAACGTGCAGGACACCTTCTACATCATCGGCACGGTGGCGGGGCCGCACCCCTACCCCACCCTGGTCCGCGACTTCCAATGCGTGATCGGCGAGGAGACCCGTGCCCAGATGATGGCCGCCGAGGGCCGGCTGCCCGACACGCTGGTCGCGGCGATCGGCGGCGGGTCGAACGCCATGGGCCTGTTCCATCCGTTCCTGGACGAACCCTCGGTCCGGATGTTCGGGGTCGAGGCCGGCGGGCACGGCACCGACAAGGGCGAGGGGGCGCACGCCGCCTCCATCACCGGCGGGCGGCCGGGCGTGCTGCACGGAAACCGCACCTACCTGCTGCAGGACGAGGACGGGCAGATCATCGAAGGCCATTCCATCTCGGCCGGTCTGGATTATCCCGGCGTCGGGCCCGAGCATGCCTGGCTGCACGACATGGGCCGCGTCAGCTACGTCTCGGCCACCGACGAGGAGGCATTGACGGCCTTCCAGCTCTGCGCCTCGGCCGAGGGGATCATCCCGGCACTGGAACCCGCGCACGCGCTCGCGTATGTGACCAAGATCGCGCCCGAGCTGCCCAAGGACCACCTGATCGTGATGAACATGTGCGGCCGGGGCGACAAGGACATCTTCGCCGTGGCCGAACGCCTGGGGGTCAAGCTGTGACGGCACCGCTGGTTCCGGGCCGTATCGAGCGGCGGTTCGAGGCACTGCGGCGGGAAGGCCGCGCCGCGCTGGTCACGTTCGTGACCGCGGGCGACCCCGATCCCGCGACGTCGGCCGCCCTCCTGGCGGGCCTGCCGGCCGCCGGCGCCGACGTGATCGAGATCGGCATGCCCTTCACCGATCCGATGGCCGACGGGCCGTCGATCCAGGCGGCGAGCCTGCGGGCCCTGAAGGCCGGGCAAACCCTCGCGAAGACCCTGGCGATGGTGGCCGATTTCCGCCGCACGGACGCGGACACGCCCATCGTGCTCATGGGCTACTACAACCCCATCCACAATTACGGCGTGGACCGTTTCCTGAAGGATGCGGTGGCGGCCGGCGTGGACGGGTTGATCGTCGTGGACCTGCCGCCGGAAGAGGACGCGGAGCTTTGCCTGCCGGCCCTGGCCGCCGGGATCCGCTTCATCCGCCTCGCCACCCCGACGACGGACGAGGTGCGGTTGCCGGCCGTGCTCGCCAACACCGCCGGCTTCGTCTACTACGTCTCCGTCACCGGGATCACCGGAGGGGCGTCCGCCGACGCCGCGGTGGTGGCACAGGCGGTCGCACGGCTGAAGCGGCATACCGACCTGCCGGTGGCGGTGGGCTTCGGCATCCGCACGCCGGAGGCCGCGGCCGCCGTCGCCCGTGTCGCCGACGCCGCGGTGGTCGGATCGGCCATCGTGGACCGGGTGCAGGCCGGCCTGGATGCCGCCGGCCGGGCCAGACCGGGCCTGGCGGACGATGTCCTGGGCTTCGTCCGGTCGCTTTCCCACGGTGTGCGCACCGCGCGCGCCTGATCAGAGTTTCGCAGCGGAATACACCTCAGATGAACTGGCTCACCAATTTCGTCCGGCCGAAGATCCGCGCCCTGTACGCCCGCAAGGAGGTGCCGGACAACCTTTGGCACAAGTGCCCCAACTGCGAGGCGATGATCTTCCACCGCGAATTGGAAGAGAACCTGCACGTCTGCCAGCATTGCGGCTTCCACATGCGGATCGACCCGCATCAGCGCCTGCGGATGCTGTTCGACGACGGGGCATACCAGGCGATCGAGCTGCCGAAGGTGCTGGTCGACCCGCTGAAGTTCCGCGACACCAAGCGCTACACCGACCGTCTGAAGGAAGCCCAGGCCAAGACCAGCCGCCCGGATGCCATCGTCGTGGCGCACGGAAAGATGGGGGGCACGGCCGCAGTGGCGGCCGCCTTCGACTTCGGCTTCATGGGCGGATCCATGGGCATGGCCGTGGGCGAAGGGCTGGTGGCCGCAGCGAAGCTGGCGGTTCTCCAGGATGCCCCGCTGATCGTCGTCCCGGCGTCGGGCGGTGCGCGCATGCAGGAAGGCATCCTGTCCCTGATGCAGATGCCGCGCAGCGTCGTCGCGGTGGAACAGGTCAAGGAAAAGGGCCTGCCCTACATCGTGGTGCTGACCGACCCCACCACGGGCGGCGTCAGCGCGTCCTTCGCCATGCTGGGCGACATCCATATCGCCGAGCCGCGCGCCCAGATCGGTTTCGCCGGCCAGCGCGTGATCGAGGGCACCGTGCGCGAGACCCTGCCCGAAGGCTTCCAGACGGCCGAATACCTGCTGGAACACGGCATGGTGGACATGGTGGTCCACCGCAAGGATCTTCGCACCACCCTGATCCGCGTGATCGACCTGCTGCGCCGCCCCGTGCCGCCGGCGCAGATCGTCCCGCTGCCCGTCGGCGACGCCGGTTCGCGGGCGGCCCGGACGCCGGTTGCGGACGCGGCGGTCGTCGACGCCGCCGAGAAGACGCCGGAGACCACGGCCACTGTGGGCGGCGCCTCGGCGGTCCGTGCGAATGGCGACGCGCCCCAACGCTGAGGTGCCGCGGGGCTCGGGGACTCCGGACGGCCGCCCGGCCACGCGGTCGGATCCGATCCTCGAGCGCCTGACGCATCTGCACCCCAAGCTGATCGACCTGTCGCTCGACCGGTTGTGGGGGCTTCTCGACCGGCTGGGCAACCCGCACCGGCACCTGCCGCCCGTCGTGCATGTGGCGGGCACCAACGGCAAGGGATCGACGGTCGCCTTCCTGCGGGCAATGCTGGAGGCCGCGGGCCACCGGGTGCATGTCTACACCTCGCCGCATCTGGTCCGGTTCCACGAACGCATCCGCCTGGCCGGCCGGCTGATCGAGGACGACGCCCTGGCGGCACTGCTGGTGGAGATCGAGGCCGCGAACGCGGGCGATCCGATCACCTTTTTCGAAGTCACGACCTGCGCCGCGTTCCTGGCCTTCGCCCGCACGCCCGCGGATGTCGTGCTGCTGGAAACCGGTTTGGGCGGTCGGCTGGATGCGACCAATGTGGTGGAACGGCCGGTCTGCACGGCCATCACCCGCGTCTCGTTCGACCACATGCATTTCCTGGGCGACACGCTGGCGGCCATCGCCGGCGAGAAGGCCGGGATCATGAAGCCGGGGGTTCCCGCAGTGGTCGCGCCCCAGCTCGGCGACGAGGTGGTGGGCGTCTTCCGCACGCGGGCCGCCGCGCTGGGGTGCGACCTGCGCCTTTACGGCGAGGCATGGCGGACCGAGCCGACGGCCGACGGCTTCCGCTTCCAAAGCGCCGCGCGGACGCTCGACCTGCCGCCACCGGGTTTGCTGGGCGCGCACCAGATCCTGAACGCCGGCACCGCCATCGCCTGCCTGGAGCATGTCCCACTGGCCGTGCCGGATGCAGCCGTGCGCACCGGCCTGCACACGGTGGAGTGGCCGGCGCGCTTGCAGCGCCTGCGCCGGGGGCCCCTGCCCACCGGGCTGCCCGCCGGCTGGGAGCTGTGGCTCGACGGTGCCCACAACGACAGCGGCGGCGAAGTGCTGGCCGCACAAGCCGGGGTTTGGGCGCGGTCCGACGGGCTGCCCCTGGACATCATCTTCGGCGGATTGAACACCCGCGATCCCGCGGATGTGCTCCGGCCGTTGCAGCCGTACATCACGCGGTTCCGCGGCGTGACCATCCCCGATACGCCCAATGCGCTGACGGCCGACGCGATCACCGCCGCGGCCGTCCGGGCGGGTGTGGGTGGCCCGCTGCCGGCCGATGGCGTGGCGGCGGCCCTGGCCGACCTGACCACCCTGCCGGCGGGGCCCCGCCGGATCCTGATCTGCGGCTCCCTGTACCTGGCCGGCAGCGTCCTCACGGAGAATGGTTGAACACATGACCGGAGGCGTGGAGCGGGTCGAGGGGGGAGCGGGCCGGGCGATCGGGAGGCAGACGGACCGGGTCCCCACGGGCATCGTGCTGATGATCGGCACCGTCTTCCTGTTCGCCGCCATGGACACGGTGGTGAAATACCTGTCCCAGCACTATCCGGTTCTGCAGATCGTCTGGGCGCGTTACGCCTTCCACATGCTGTTCATGCTGCCCGTCCTGGTCCGACTGGGCCCGAGGCGGCTGCTGACCACGGGCCGGCCCGGCCTGCAGGTCCTCCGGGCGTTCCTGCTGCTGGCCACCACGCTGCTGTTCTTCACCGCGATACGCTTCATCCCGCTCGCCCAGGCAAGCGCGATCGGCTTCGTCGGCCCGCTGCTGGTCACGGCCATGTCCGCCCTGCTCCTGAAGGAGCGGGTGGGCCCCCGCCGCTGGACCGCTGTCCTGGTGGGCTTCATCGGAGTGCTGGTGATCATCCGGCCCGGCTTCGGCATGGTGCATTGGGCGGCATCCCTGCCCTTGTTCATGGCCGTATGCTTCGCCGTCTACCAGATCGTCACCCGCATCCTGACCCGGACCGAGGATGCGTCCACCACCCTGTTCTGGACCGGCGGCATCGCGGCGCTGGCGATGAGCGCAATCGTCCCGCTCGCCTGGACGCAGCCGGACGCGGCCGGCTGGGCGCTGCTGGCCTGCGTCGGCCTGCTGGGCGCCCTGTCCCACTGGCTGATGATCAAGGCGTACGAGCGGGCGCCGGCATCCATCCTGGCGCCCTACAACTACACCAACCTGTTCTGGACCATTCCCATCGGCTTCGTGGTGTTCGGCGATGTGCCGGATGTTTGGATGTTGTCCGGCGCGGCCATCGTGATCGCCTGCGGGCTTTACGTCTGGTGGCGGGAGCGGCAGTTGGCCCGGATCGCGGCCGCATCCGCCCCAAGCTAGCGCTCGGCCGAGGTGTCCGGCACGGGATCCGCGGGCGCGGAGGTTGGCAGGGAGGCGGACTGCCGCGCCGCCTGGAGCTGCCCCGCCAGATCGCGGATGTAGTCCAGCAATCCATGGATCAGGCGGATCAGCATTGGATCCGCCTCGTGCATGGCCTCGCGGACGGTCGTGGCCGGGATTTCCAGCACCACCGTTTCCTCCTCGGCGCTGGCGTTGGCCATGCGGGGTTTCCGGTCCATGATCGCCATTTCACCGAACAAGGCCCCGGTTCCGGCGCGGCCGACAATATCGCGCCGGTCGCCCGCGGCACGGCGCCAGATGACGATCGCCCCCGTCTCCACGAAGTACAGGTGGGTGCCCGGATCCCCCTGGCGGAAGATCAGTTCGCCGGGCTGGTAGGTGCGCCTTTGGAATGCGGCCGGCATGGGTCGGCCCCCGGTCTGTCCGCGCTTTTGCCCCGGAACGGTCGGTTTCCGCGGGCGGCCTGTCAAGCCGCGCAATCAACGTACACTTTGGTGTTGTATCTGATATTTGCACATCTGCATTGCGCGGATTGACTTGACACAGCCCCCGGCCTGCTTAAATCTGCGTGCACCACCGGCATGCGGCCGGCGGTCGCGGTGATTTGAGGGGCAGCTTGCGCCGCGAAAACAAACGCTAAAGCGCCACGACGGCGAAGTCGTGGTTCCCCCGCATTTTGGAGGACCGCGCATCATGCGTTCCAATCCGTTCCGCCGTCTCCGCCGCCCTCTGGCGGCTTGGTGCGCCGTCCCGAATCAGGACCGGCATCCGGACCGAATGCCGGTCCCCGGCCGCCTCTGTCGACGCGGCTGATCGTCCGCTTCCCGGGCGGGCGCCAGACGTCGGCACGGGAAACATTCCGGCAATCCAACGAACGCCAGTCGTCCGCGCCAGTGCTTGGCGCGATGGAGCGAACGCATGTCCAACGCCTTTGTGATCGAAGCCGCCGGTGAAGCGGCCGGTGTGGTGGTGCGCGAGGAGCGCGGCTACCGGTTCTACGCCGCGGCCCGGCCCTTCTTTCCCTTGGAAGCCCAAGCATTCCGCCGTCCCGAAGACGCCAGCCGGGCCGCGGAACGGCTCGTTGCCGCGCGTGGGAACGCCAACCGGCCCCAGGTTTGACATGCCAACCTCGTCCCTGGTCGAACCCGTGTCCACGCAGGCCCTGGTGTTCGCGTCCGTCCTCCTCGCGGCCATCCTGTGGGTGCTGCCACGGCTCCTGCAGGATCCGGACGACACCGACTTCCGCGCGACCATCGCGGACGGCAACGACGAGGCCTTGCACATCGCCCTGTCGGCGACACTCTGCCTGTAGGAGACACCGGTGATACGTTTGGAGGAATTGCACCGGACCTTTGCCGGCCCGCACGGGCCGGTGGAGGCGCTGGCCGGTGTGGATTTGACGGTCCGCGAGGGTGAGGTCTTCGGCATCATCGGCCGCAGCGGCGCCGGCAAATCGACCCTGGTGCGCTGCATCAACCTGCTGGAACGCCCGGACGGCGGGCGCGTGATCGTCGATGGCCGCGATCTGACCAAGCTCGACCGCAACGGGTTGAATGCCGCCCGGCGCGGCATGGGCATGGTGTTCCAGCACTTCAACCTGCTGACGTCGCGCACCGTGCTGGACAATGTGGCGTTCCCCCTGGAACTGGCGGGGGCGTCCCGGCGGGAAGCACGGGCCAGGGCGCTGCCGCTGCTGGATCTGGTCGGCTTGGCCGACAAGCGCGACCAGTACCCGGCCCGGCTGTCGGGCGGGCAGAAGCAGCGCGTCGGCATTGCCCGCGCCCTTGCGCACGGGCCGAAGGTGCTCCTGTGCGACGAGGCGACGTCCGCCCTCGACCCCGAGACCACGGACCAGATCCTGAACCTGATCCGCTCGGTGCGCGACCGCTTGAACCTGACCGTTGTCCTGATCACCCACGAGATGTCGGCGGTGAAGGCCATCGCCGACCGCGTGGCGGTGATGGAGCGCGGTCGCGTGATCGAGCAGGGCCGCGTGTACGACGTGTTCACCCGCCCCCAGACCGCCACCACGCGGCGCTTCGTGGCCGAGGTGATCGGGCACGGGTTGCCGCCGGCGATCCTGGACCGCGTGCCCCCGCACGTGCCCCTGCTGCGGGTCCAGTTCGCGGGTCCGAACGCCGACCGTCCGGTGGTGGCCGAGGTGGCCCGCCGCTTCGATGTCGACTTTTCCATCCTGTTCGGCCGCGTCGACGAGATCCGCGGCGAGCCCTTCGCGATCATGACCCTGGCCGCCCACGGCGCGCCGGAGCGCATCGCCGCCGCAACATCCTGGATGCGGTCCCTGTCCCTGGACGTCGAGGAGATTGCCCGTGCTGACGCCGGCCATGATCGATCTGCTGCTTGAGGCATTCTGGCAGACGCTCGCGATGGTGGGCATCGCGGGCGGTATCGCGACCGCGGTGGGCCTGCCGCTGGGGCTTGTGCTGCTGACCACCGCCCCCGGCCACCTGTTCGCGGCCCCCTGGGCCAACCGGGTGCTGGGCCTGGTCGTCAATTCCCTGCGGTCCACCCCCTTCATCATCCTGATGGTCGCCATCGTGCCCCTGACCCGGGTGCTGGTCGGCACGTCGATCGGGACCGAGGCCGCCATCGTGCCGTTGGCCATCGCCGCGACCGCCTTCATCGCCCGCCTGTTCGAGGCGGCGTTGCGCGAGGTCGACCGCGGCCTGATCGAGGCCGCCCAGGCGATGGGCGCCACCCGGTTGCAGATCGTGGCGAAGGTCCTGATCCCCGAGGCCCTGCCCGGCCTGATCGCGGCCGTCACGATCACCCTGGTCAGCCTGGTCGGCTATTCGGCGATGGCCGGCGCGGTCGGCGGCGGCGGCCTGGGGGACCTGGGCATCCGCTTCGGTTACCAGCGCTTCATGCCCGAGGTCATGGCGATCGTCGTGGTGGCCCTGATCCTGTTCGTCCAGGCCGTGCAGTCGGCCGGCGACCTGCTGGTGCGCCGCCTGTCCCACCGCTAGGCGGTGCGGCCACCCGAATCCTTACGACACACGGCAACCAAGCAAACCAAGCAACGGAGAAATGCAATGATCCGCCTGTCCCGCCGCGCCCTGCTGGGTGCCACCGCCGCGCTCGCCCTCGCGGCCACCCTGCCGTCGACCGTGAACGCCCAGGGCACCCCGCTCCGCGTCGGCGTCACCGCCGGTCCGCACGCCCAGATCCTGGAAGTGGTCGCCCGCGTTGCCGCCCGCGATGGGCTGCAAATCAAGGCGGTCGAGTTCAGCGACTACATCCAGCCGAACGCCGCCCTGTCCACCGGGGATCTGGATGCGAACAGCTACCAGCACCAACCCTTCCTGGACCAGCAGGTGAAGGATCGGGGCTACAAGCTCGTATCCGTCGCCAAGACGGTGATCTTCCCCATGGGCATCTACTCGCAGAAGATCAAATCCATTGCCGAGCTGCCGGAGGGCGGGCGCATCGGCATCCCGAACGATCCCACCAACGGCGGCCGGGCGCTCGCGGTGCTGGCCAAGGCCGGGGCGTTCCAACTGCGCGAGGGCCTGGACTTCCGCGCCACCGTGGCCGACATCGTCCAGAACCCGAAGCGGCTGCGCGTGGTGGAGATCGACGCGGCCCAGATCCCGCGTGCGCTGCCCGACCTGGACGCGGCGGCCATCAACACGAACTACGCCCTGCCGGCCGGGTTGAACCCGGTGCGCGATGCCATCGCCGTCGAGAGCAGCGAAAGCCCCTACGCGAACCTGATCGCGGTGCGCGAGCAGGACCGGGCCCGGCCCGAGATCGTGAAGCTGGTGAAGGCCTACCACTCGGACGAGGTGAAGCGCTTCATCCAGGAAACCTTCCAAGGCTCGGTCGTCCCGGCCTGGCAATAAGGTCCGGCGCCCACTTATTCCTGCGGCCCGGTTTTCCGGGCCCGCAGGTTGTTCTGCACATGGGTGACGCCGAGGACATCGTGCACGATGTCCTCGGCCCTGCGCTTCGCATCGCGGCTGTCCACGGTGCCGTCCAGCGTGACCTCGCCGCTCACCACCATGATGCGGATGTCGGTTGCGTCCACGAACGGATCGTCGGTCAGCACCTCGTGCACATCCTCGGAGATCCGTGCATCCGCACGCCGGTAGCCCTGCGGCCCGCGTCCGCGGAAATCCGGACCACGAACGGCCCCGAGCTGCCGGCGCGCGGATTCCTGCAATGCGTACTGGGGCGGCATCTCGCCGATGGCACGGCCGAGATAGCCGTGGATGTCGTCCCGTCCGGAGCCCGGCCCGCCGGAACCGGTGTCCTTGTCGGGGCGGCCTTCGGGACGGCTTTCGTCCCTTGCCCCTGCGGGGTCGTGGACCTGGTCGAGGCGGGTGTCGGGCATGCCGGCCTCCTGTCGCTGCGTTCGCGCACGCTCAACCCGGTGCGCGCGGGACCGTTCCGGGATCGCCGGCCGGAATGGCGAGATCGGGGATGGGCAGCCGCGCACGTCCTGACTATGCTCGCGCCGCCCGTCCACCGGGACGGCGAACATCGACATCAGGACGCGAGCGTATCGTGGGCATCCAGGCCGCCCCGCAGGATCTGGGAACGATCCTCTTTTCCGACGGCTTTCCCGACCATGTGTTGCTGGACTCCGGCGATGGCCGGAAGCTGGAGCGCTATGGCCGGATCGTGGTCGACCGGCCCGAGCCGCAGGCCATGTGGGCCCGCCGCCTGCCGCCGGAGGTTTGGAACCGCGCGGACGCGGTGTTCGAGCCGAGTGCCGGCGACGGCGAAGGCGGCAAATGGACACTGCGGGGCAAGGTGCCCGAGAAGTGGCCCATGGCCCACGAAGGGCTCCGCTTCTTCGGCCGGCTGACGCCGTTCCGCCATCTCGGGGTCTTCCCCGACCAGAAGCCCCATTGGGATTTCCTGTCCTCCGCCCTGGCCCGTTGCCGCACGGCGGATGGCGGACCGCCGCAGGTGTTGAACCTGTTCGCCTATACCGGCGTCGCGTCGTTGGTGGCGGCCAAGGCCGGCGCCCGCGTCACCCATGTGGACGCGTCGAAGAAGGCGCTGGAATGGGCCAAGGAGAACCAGGCGGAATCCGGCCTGCCCCCGGACGGCATCCGGTGGATCCTGGACGACGCCACCAAGTTCGTCGCCCGCGAGGCGCGGCGCGGCCGCAAATACCACGGCATCCTTCTGGATCCGCCCAAGTACGGCCGCGGGCCCAAGGGCGAGATCTGGGACCTGTTCGAAAGCCTGCCCGGAATGGTGCGCCAGTGCGCCGAAATCCTGGCCGACGATGCCTCGTTCATGATCCTGACCGCCTATGCGGTGCGGGCGTCCTACCTGTCGCTCGACCAGCTCATGCGTGAAGCCTTGGCCGGGCGCGGTGGCCGCCTCGTCAGCGGGGAACTGGCGATCCGCGCCCCGGACAGCGGACTGGCGGTCCCGACCTCCCTCTACAGCCGTTGGAGTGCCGATGCGACCGCATGAGACGGACGGGCGGCCCGGCATCGTCAAACAGGTCACCAGCCACGCGAACCCCGGCGTCAAGCTCGTGAAATCCCTCGCCCTGCGCAAGGCGCGCAAGGAGACGGGTCTGTTCTACGCCGAGGGCGCCAAGGTGGTGGCCGCCGCCCGGGACGCCGGCTGGACCGCGCGCATGTTCCTGTTCAAGGAAGGGACGGGCGCCAGGGGCGGCATCGTCGGCGACCTGCAGGACTGGGCCGTGGCCGGCGGCGCGGAATGCCTGGAGGTGCCGGACGCCATCCTGTCCAAGCTGGTCATGAAGGACAACCCGCAGACGGTGCTGGGGGTGTTCCGCCAGCGTTGGCACACTCTCGACGCGGTCGTGCCCAAACCCGGCGTGCCTTGGATCGTGCTCGAGAATGTCCGGGATCCCGGCAACCTGGGAACCATCGTCCGCACGGCCGATGCCGCCGGTGCCGCCGGCGTCGTGCTGGTCGGGGAGTCGTGCGACCCCTATTCCATCGAGGCGGTGCGGGCGACCATGGGGTCGATCTTCGCCGTGCCCATCGTCCGGGCCGAGCGAACGGCGTTCCTGGAATGGCTCGCATCCTGGCCGGGCATTTCGGTCGGCACCGCCCTGCCCGCCCGCCAGGACTACCGGACCCTGGACTACAGTGCGCCGACCCTGCTGATCATGGGCAACGAGGGGGCCGGCCTGTCCGACGCCATGGCCGGAGCCTGCACGCATCTGGTGAAGATCCCCATGAAAGGGGCGGCCGACAGCCTGAACCTTGCCATTGCTACGGCGCTGGTGCTGTACGAGGCGCAACGGAGGACGCTGAGCCTGTAAGGACCGGGGCGGTCGGTGCGGCTCCTCGGACCGTATTCCGCAGGGTGCGCGCCTCCTCCGCCCCCGGTCCGGCGCGCTGGGCGACGTCCTCGATTGCGTCGAGGACCGCACTGGCGGCGAAATGGTGGGGCATGTGCCCGAGGCCGGGCAGGATGGTCAGGGTGCTGCCCGGAACCTCCCGCGACAGGGCCACGGCCTGGGCCTGGTGGTCCACGATCCGGTCCCCGTCCCCGGCGAGAATGGCCACCGGCGTGTCCAGTTTGCGGTAGCGGTCCTGCAGGCGGGCGGCGGCCGGTACCATCAAACCGGAGTCCGCCGCGAAGGCACGGAGCTGCCAGGGCCGGAGCGACATGTCCACCGGGAACTCCGCGGCGAAGCGCCGGGTGACCGGCTTCGGTGCGAACATCCGCCGGATCAGGGCGGGTGCGATCAATGCGCTCAGCACCGGTGAGATCGTGTACCGCATGGCGTCCCCGACCACGGGCAGGGCCGGTGGGGCGAACAGCAACGCATCGACGCGCGGTGTGGGAAAGTAATAGCCCGACATCAGCACCAGCCCCGCCACGTCGGACGGGCTTTCCAGTGCCAGGGCCAAGGCGACCAGGGCTCCCCAGGAATGACCGAGGACGACCGGCCGGTGGACATTGAGACGCCGGAGCGCCTGCGCAATCACCGCGGCCTGGGCCTCGGGCCACCAGATGCGATCCCGGGGACGGCTGCTATGGCCGAAACCCGGCCGATCAAATGCCAGAACCCGGTGGTTCCGCGCCGCACCATCGATCAGGCCGCTGATGGCGAAGTCGGCGACCATTGCGCCGTTGCCATGGAGCAGGACGACCGGCGGCCCCTCTTCACCCGCCTCCGGGCCACGGTCGACGAAGTGCAGACGCACGCCGTCGACCGTCAGGAACCGACCGGCGGGCGGGTTCCGCCGCTCCGCCCGGCGTGCGCGGGCAACCACCACGGCGGCGGTCCCCACCGCAGCCGCCGACGCCAGCAGCAGACCCGCGGCGGCGCGGCGGGGTGTTGCACGCCCGACCGGTCCATGACGTGCCGGTTCCACCCACCCCGAACCCATCCTCGCCCTCCTGCACCGCAACAAGAGGACAACTGGTGCGTCCCCCTGTTGTTCCGGCGCGCCGATGGCCGAAAGGACCGCAGGGTTGAAGCAACCGGATTCAGAAGGCCCGGTCGGAGCCGTCCGGCCGGCGGGACGATGCCGCCGGCCATGTGCCCCAGTTGGGATTTGCCTTGCGGATCGACCGGATCAGCCGTTCCTCGGCCAAGTCCGCGGCGCGTGCCACACTTTCGGCCGGACCGCGCAGGCCCATGCGCCAAAGTTCGAGCGCCTTGTTCCGCAGGCGGCCGGCATCGAACCAAGCTTCCAGGGATTGAGGGGTCATCAACACGGGCCGTCCTCCCAAGGGATCGGGAACCAGGTCCGGCGAGGCATGGGATCGCCCGCACCAGTGGTCAGGCGGGCATGGATGCAGCAAACCCCCGAGGTGTGGAATTCATCAAAAGCGCTTATGCGCTCCGGTAGGCGGCCCCCCTCTATTACCGACGTTCGGGTAGGTCCCTACCCATTTGGACTGACCCCACCCTAAGCGGATTGGCCCGACGTTGCTTTCCCCCTATCGTTGCACCATGAGGCAGGACGGGCCCCTTTCGTTACCAGTGGCTGCCGGGCACGCGCCCGGGGTGACCAGTGCCACCTTGGTCGAGATCCTCGATGGGCTCGAGGACGGCTGCTATGGTGTGGACCGGGCCTGGACCATCATCGCCTTCAACCGCGCCGCCGAGACCCATTTCGGGGTCGACCGGTCCGCGGTTCTGGGCCGCGACCTTTGGCACGCGTTCCCGGCTGCCACCGGAACCGAATTCGAACGCCGGGCGCGAACCGTCATGGCGACGGGCGTCCCGGTCGAGTTCGAAGGTCCGACCGCGCGGAAGTCCGATTGCTGGCTCCAGGTGCGGATCAGCGCGACCTCGAACGGCCTGACCGTCAGCTTCCGCGACGTGACCGCCCGGCGCATGGCGGAAATGGCCCGCCAGGAGAGCGAGCGCCGCTTCCGCACAATGGCCGACAATGCCCCCGCGCTGATCTGGATGACCAACACCGAGGGGCATCCGATTTTCCTGAACCGGCGGCACGAGGAGGTGTTCGGGCGCCACGTGGAAGAGCTGCAGCGGATACGCTGGCGCGATCTCATCCACCCGGACGATCTTCCCTCGTTCCGAAAAGTCTATTTCGAGGCCCGGCATCGGTCCGAAGGGTTCCGGACGGAGACGCGGATCGCCGACGCCGAGAACCGGATCCTCTGGCTCAGGGTTGACGGCGTGCCACGCTTCGGGCCGGATGGCACCCTCGAAGGCTATACGGGCTGCAGCGTCGATATCACAGACATCAAACGTGCCGAGGAGGCGCTGCGCAATCTCAACCGGACCCTGGAGGAGCGGGTGGAGGCCCGCACCCGCGAACTGTCGGTCATGGCCGAGGAGCTGCGGGAAAGCGAGGCCCGCTACCGGGCCATCTTCGATCATTCGCCCGATGCGATCTTCGTCATCGCGGTCACTCCCGGCCGCCGGCTCGTCTTCGAGGGTGGAAACCCGGCCACCGCCGCCCTCTTCGACCTGGACGAGGCGGCGATGCGCGGACATGAACTCCAGACCGTTCTCCCCCGCGCGACAGTCCGTCGGCACCGCCGCCACATCCTTCGTTGCCTTGCGGAAAAGCGGCCGGTCCAGTTCGAGTTCACCCTCGACCGGCCAGCCGGGCGAGCGGTCTGCGACGCCATCGTTGTGCCGCTGATGGACGAGGCCGGCAAAGTGGTCCGCCTCGCGGTAACCTCGCGCGACGTCACCGCGCAGCGTCACGGGGAATCCGCCCTGCGCCAAGCCCAGAAGATGGAGGCGGTCGGCCAGCTCACCGGGGGGATGGCCCACGACTTCAACAACCTGCTCCAGGCCCTCACGAGCTGCCTGCAGATGATCGGCCGGCGGAACCCCGCGCCCGAACTGGTGCCGGTGGTTGAGGCGGGGCAGCGGGCGATCCAGCGCGGTGCCCGGCTGGTCCAGCAACTGATGGCCTTCGCCCGCCGGCAGGCGCTGCGGCCGGAGCCGGTGGACGTGCGCGACCGCGTGCTGGCGATGTCCGACCTGATGAGCCACGCCCTGCGTGCGGACATCGACCTGTCCTTGAGTCTGGAGCCGGGCCTGTGGCCGGTCATGGCGGATCCGACGCAGTTCGAACTCGCGCTGTTGAATCTGGCCGTGAACGCGCGGGATGCGATGCCGACCGGCGGGTGCCTGCGGATCGAGGGGCGAAATCTCCTGCTCGGTGCCGGCGAGGATCCGGATGGGCTCGCCGGCGCGTTTGTCCGGCTCTCCGTCTCCGACAATGGGCCCGGAATGGACGCGGACACCCTGGCCCGCGCGTTCGACCCGTTCTTCACGACCAAGGCGGTTGGCAAGGGTTCGGGTCTCGGCTTGGCCCAAGTGCAAGGCTTTGCCCGCCAGTCCGGCGGTGTGGCACGCATCGACAGCGCTCCCGGCCAGGGCACCACGGTGACGCTTCTGCTTCCGCGCACCGACAAGGTGCCCGCCGGGGTCCGGCAGGTGGACTCCCGTCCGTCGACAGCCGGGACCGCCCACCGGATTCTGCTGGTCGAGGATGACCCCATCGTGGGCGCCCTCGTCTGCGCCGCGCTTACGGACTGGGGACATGAGATCACCCGGGCCACCACCGCCGACCAAGCCATGACGCTGATCACAAGCGGCGAAGCCTTCGACCTGGTGCTCACCGACGTCGTGATGCCCGGTGCCGCCAGCGGCCTCGACTTGGCGCGCACCGTCCGGCAGTTGCGCCCCGGGCTGCCGGTCGTGCTTGCAACCGGCTACAGCGAAGGGATCGTCGCGGGCGAAGGGTTCCGCGTCCTTGCCAAACCCTTCCGGATGGAAACGCTGATCAACGCGATCGAAGATGCGCTTGCCGCCAGCCCGGCCCTGAGGCGGGTCGCTCCCGTCTAAGCCCGCCTCTGTCCGGGCAGGCTGAACGGCATCACCGACACCTGCCGTGGCGGAGCTTGGAAATCCGAGGCCGGATCACGTCTCCGGCGCCCGCTCCCGGACGCGCCCTGGGCTGCCTCCCTCTGCCCCGTACATCCGACCCCGGATCCGCACGGTGCCTTGCCCCCCGTCGAGGCGGGAAGCACGGGGAACCTGCTGGCGGACCATGTTGCGCATGGAGCGCCCTCTTTTATCGTATACGTTCAACGGCGTACGGTTGCACCGCCCTGTGACCGATCCACAACCAGGAACATGGAACCCGGCTTATGAGCGACCTCGCACCCGTTTTCCCTGGTCAGCAGGCTCCGGCGCTCGAAGTCCCGCTCGCCCGGGGCGGTTTCTTCGACCTCGCCCGGGAAGCGCCGCAGCATTTCACGATGGTGGTGTTTTACCGTGGCCTCCATTGCATCGCCTGCAAGGCGCAACTCAAGGACCTCGAGGCGAAGCTGCCGGAGTTCGAAAAACGTGGCATTGGCGTGGTCGCAATTTCCTCGGACAGCCGGGAACGGGCGGAAAGGACCAAGTCCGATTGGGGACTGCCGACCCTGCGGCTCGGCCACAGCCTGGATCTGCGCATGGCCCGTTCCTGGGGGCTCTATGTCTCCAAAGGGCGCACCGGCCCCACCGCGACGGGCGTGGACGAGCCGGCACTGTACTCCGAGCCCGGGCTTTACCTCGTTCGGCCGGACGGCACGGTGTATGTCGGAAGCATTCAGACGATGCCCTTTGCGCGTCCGCATTTCGCCGACATTCTGTCGGCCGTCGACTTCATGATCGCCAAGAATTACCCGGTCCGCGGCGACGTCCTGGACCTTCCGCCGGCCTCGACCTGACGAACAGGGGACAACGCCGTCCCGGCGTTAGGAGGTCCGTCCGCCGCCGGGACGGCCCCGGACGGGGGATGGTTGGTCTGGCCCAGGGTCCGGGTTGGGAACCGTCGGGGTCGGCTCCCATGTCGGCGGCACATCCGCCGGTGGGACCGGAACATATTCCGGGATTGGCCCCGGGCTCGGCGGATCCTGGCGCGGCGGTTCGCCAGGTGTGATGGGATCGGATTGCTGCTGTGGTGACACGGGCGGCCTCCGTGGTCACGGGAATGCACATTCCATAGTGTCCCAACAGGTACGGCATCGCCGGGTTGCCTGGCGGCGGAAGAAACCCCCACGCAACATGCAGGCCGCCGGCGCGTGGTGACGGGAGGTCCGCGATCAACTCAAGGCGCCGCCTGTTGTACCGGCCAATACGAAAGCTGGCGGTGCCGTGGCGGCGCAATCAAACGGCCCGGCCGTCTTATGCCCCCGGCGGACCGTCCCGGGCGATTGCCCGGAACGGGGGCCGATGCCGGACCGAGTGTCGGCAGGGGACCGGGCAAAAGCGGGGACCCATCCCATGATCGGCCAAGTGTTCCATGATCGCACAGAGGCGGGCCGCCGACTTGCGGAGCGTCTTGCAGGTCTGGCCAGGGCGGCGCCGGTCGTACTCGCGCTGCCGCGGGGCGGTGTGCCTGTCGGCCGGGAAGTCGCCGACATGCTCGGCGCGCCGCTGGACCTTCTGCTCGTGCGCAAGGTCGGGGCGCCTTGCCACCCCGAACTCGCGATCGGCGCAGTGGCGGGTGGCACGGCCGAACCCGAGGTGTACCGCGACGAAGGGTTGGTTTCGCGCCTGGGGGTGCCCGATGTGTGGTTCGCCGCCGAGGCGGCCCGGGAGCTGGCCGAAATCGACCGAAGGCGCGCCGAGTATCTGCAGGGCCGTCCGCCCCTCGACCTTTCCGGGCGGACGGTGATCGTGGTGGACGATGGGGTCGCCACGGGCGCGAGCATCCGGCTTGCACTCAGGGCCGCACGCCGACAGCGACCGGCCCGCCTCGTCATGGCCGTACCCGTTGCGGCGCCGTCCACGCTGGCCCGCCTGGCGGACGAGACGGACGAAATCGTGGCGGTCCTGACGCCCGAGGACTTCGCCGCCGTGGGCCAATTCTATATCGACTTCCACCAGTTGAACGATGCCGAGGTCAAGCGGCTGCTGCATGGTCCGTCCGTGCGGCAACGGCCCATTGGACGGGCCGGCTGAGCGGAACCGACGGCCGGTACCGACGTTCAGGCGAACGGAAAAGCCGGTTCGCCTCGGAATCCGAGCGCAGGGCGGGCCGCCGCCTTCGGTTCGTCGCCCCCGGCCGATTCGCCGGTCCTAGGTGCGTCTGTTGCCGGGATCGGGGGGGCGCATGTCGCGTCCCGCATCGCCGCCAGGCTCCCCGTCGCCGCGGCCCGCCACGCCGCGCCCCTTGTCGGGTATGCCGGCTTGGCGCCCAAGCGGCCCGGGTTGATCCCCGACCGGCGCGGTGCCGCTCCCGTGCGGCATCTCGCCGGTGGCCGGCTGATGCTCGCTGCGGATGTCCCGCTGGAAGCCGATGTCATGCGGATTCGGCGGATCCGCGCTGACCACCGGTTGCGCACCTTGGGGGTCGGACGTCATCGGCTGAATGTCCTTGGCCCGGTCGAACGGCTGCGATTGGTGTCCTTCGAGAGGCCCGGGGTCGGTCCTGTCCCGCAGGACCGGATCATCGTCGGAGGATGCGGAGATGTTGCGGCGGGTATCGTCGGCCATGACGGCCTCCTTCGGAGCCAGGTACGGCAACAACCGCTACGGACCGCCCGCATCCCGGTCGGGGAGTCGCCATGGCTTCTCCGCTGGAGAAAGCCCCGATCCGGCGGAACCGCCGGATCGGGATTCGCCTAGGAGGGCACGAAGGCGAAATCCTGTTTGCCCGTCCCACCGTGTGCGCGCTTCCTTCCGTACCGGCTGGCGGCGGCCAGGAGATCCGACGCCAGATACGGCTTGGCCAGATACCCGTCCATGCCCGCGGCCTGGCACCGTGCGACCACGTCGGCCACCGCGTTGGCGGTCAGGGCGACGATGGGAACTTGCGATGCGTCCCCTGGCAAGGCGCGGATCGCGCGGGCCGCCTCGACGCCATCCATGACGGGCATCTGCAGATCCATGAACACCAGATCATAACCGCCCCCCTGGGCGGCGTTCACCGCCGCAGCCCCGTCTGCGGCGATCGCGACCGAGTGCCCCGCTTTGCGCAGGATGGCGGTTGCGAGTGTCCGGTTCTCGGGATTGTCCTCCGCGAGCAGCACGCGCAGACC
Source organism: Azospirillaceae bacterium (assembly GCA_035645145.1). Taxonomy (GTDB): domain Bacteria; phylum Pseudomonadota; class Alphaproteobacteria; order Azospirillales; family Azospirillaceae; genus CANGXM01. Next base: position 72,786 of record DASQNC010000016.1, read on the forward strand.
GAGGGCGCGGGACGCCACATGCGGGACGGAGATTTCCGCCACGGCGGTCGTCGAGAGCGGCAACTCGAACCAGAACGTCGAGCCCACGCCCGGCTCGCTTTCGACACCGATCGCCCCGCCCATGGCTTCGACCAGCCGGCGGCAGATCGCCAGTCCCAGTCCCGTCCCGCCGAACCGGCGTGTGGTGGTCCGGTCCGCCTGGCTGAAGCTCTTGAAAAGGCGCGCCTTGACCTCCGCGGAAATGCCGATGCCGGTATCCACGACCTCGACCCGAAGCCGGTCCGGCGCACCCGCGGCGCGCGCCGCATGCACGCGGACACCCCCGGTCTCGGTGAACTTGACGGCGTTGACCAGCAGGTTCAGCAGCACTTGGCGCAACCTGACCGGGTCCCCGTCCACACGTTCGGGCAGATCGTCCGCGATCTCCACCGCCACGCCCAACCCCTTGGCATCGGCGTCCCGACCGGCCAGGGCCACGCATCCCTCGATCAGGCTGCACAGATGCACGGGAACAATCTCGAGTTCCAGCTTGCCCGCCTCGATCTTCGAGAAGTCCAGCACATCGTTGACGATCGCCAGGAGGGAATGGCCGGCATCCCTCAGCATCACCAGATAGCTTTCGCGCTCCTCCTCGGTCAGGCCACCGGACAGCAGCAGGTCCGAAAACCCGATGATGCCGTTGAGCGGCGTCCGCAACTCATGGCTCATCGTGGCCAGGAATTCCGACTTCGCCCGTGCCGCGGCTTCCGCCTGCACCCGCGCTTCGCGGAGTTCGGCCTCCTCGGCCGCGCGCATTGTGACGTCACGGCTCACGGCCACGATTTTGGGCGCTTGGCCGTCACCGATATACCGGCCAATGGTCTCCAGCATCGTGTAGCCGCCATCCGCCCGGCGCATGCGGAACCGCAGGACAACCGTGATTTCGGGGGATGTGATGACTTGGCCGAGCGCCTCGGCCAACTTCTCCACGTCTTCGGGATGCACGAAGTGGAAAGGCGACATCCCCACCATGTCCTCGGGCTTGTGCCCCAGGATCCGCTCGCAAGAGGGCGACATGTAGAGACAAGTCCCGTCCTGCGTATGCAAGGCGATCATGTCGTTCACATTGTCCGCCAGCAGCCGGTACAACGCCTCCCGTTCCGTCAGGATCTGCTCGCGGCGGTTCCGCTCGGTCACCTCGCGGCTCATCCCGACGACCCGGGTCGGACCATCCGTCCCCATGATGGGGGCCTGTACGATTTCCCAATCCCGTTGCGTGCCGGTCCAGGTGCTGGACGTTTCGAAGCGCAAAGGACCACCCGCCTCCAGGCAGGCAAGGAAACGCGCGCGCGTGTTGCGGGCGACCTCCAGCGGCATCAAAGCGCCAAGGCTCCGCCCGGCAATGGTCTCCGGGGTGCCGCCAAGGTAGGCCGCCCCTGCCGAGTTCACCATTTCCAGAATGGGGAACCCGTCCCGGCCCAACTGCATCACGTACAGGTGGTCGGGTACGCTTTCGAAGACGGTGCGCAGCAATGTTTCCCGGTCCGCCACGGCCTGGACCGCACGTGCGCGCCTGCGCACCTCGACCGCCAGCCATGCGGCCAGCAGGGCCCCGATCAGCGTCGTGGCAACCGCGGCCGAAACGGTCCGGAAAGCCAGTGATCGCCACGGCGCAAGGATCTCGTCCTTGGGACGCACAACGGTCGCGACCAGGGGAAAACGGCGCACGGCCTTGTAGCCGAACACCAGTTCACCCCCGTTGGCAACGGCCGGGGACCAATAGGCGCCCTCCGGTGCCCGCTTCAGCTCCGAGAAAAGCCGCGCATCCGGAAACGCTTGGCCGAGCCCCCGCGAGTCCGCGGGGCCGTTGACCGAACGCGCCCGTACGATCTGGTCGAGGCCGATCAGCGTCACCACGCCGCCGGAACCGAGATCCAACGACCGGTAGGACGCGGCGAGACGGAATGGGTTGACCAGGACCAGGGCAACGCCACCGAACGAACCGTCCGGCGCGTTCATCCGCCGCGAAATGGGGATCGACCACCGGCCGGACGGGCGTACAACGATGGGAGGGCCGACATACACCTCGCCGGTATCGCGCTCCAGGTGGACGCGGACGTGCGCACGGTCCAGATGGTTCGGCCGAACCACCCCGACGTCGAGATTGGATGCCGAAAGGAACCCATCGGCCCCGACGATCGCGACCTCGGTCGCGACGTCGCCGAGCGGCAAGGGATGGCGGCGCAACGTCCGTACGAGGTCGAACGCCTCCCCTTCCTCTTCGACATCGGCCTTGACCGCGTTCAAAAAGAGTTCGGTGGCAGCAAGAACCCAGTCCGTCTGTTCCGAGAAGCCGGCCGCGAGATTCGCCACGTCGCGCTCCGCAGCGGCGAGCATGGCATCCCGCTCTATCTTCAGGAACGCGGCAACGCCGAACCAGAGGGCAATGGCAACGGCAGCCGCGCTCAGAAGCACGATCCGCTGGCCTTTGAGGACAGACACGGCTTGAAGCACCCGTTGCCCAGTGTTGACGATGACCCGGCGCAATCTTATGCGCGAACGCCTTAACGATTTATCAAGCAGGCGCTGCCTTCCCACTCATCCAGCCAACCGTAACGTGCACAGTGTGTTTCAAGGCCCTTACCGACAGAGCACTACCGGGGAACGCGGTGTCACGGCGGTCCTGCGGCACACAACCTTCAACCAGCAGGCATTAAGGTTTTATGGACATCCATATGCACAAACCTTATTGACCAATTACGGTCCATTGTTCGGATCGGGAGGAATACGGACGGGGCATGTTCGCATTTGTGCCAACCGAACCTCGACCTGGCACGCCACCCCCTTCGCCCACAGGATTCCCCCGCATCCTGCCCCGGTGGATGACAGCCCATGTCTTGGCCTGGGCACGCGTGTGCTCGACGCCGCGGATTCGAGTCCGCCTCCTCCTTCTGGGATTGCTGATCCTGGGCACCGCGGGCGCGGCGGTGGGCACCTACCTCGTCGGCCTGGGCCAACTCGACCAAACGACAGCGGCATTGGAAAGGCTGCGCAGCCTCGATGAGGCCGTCGATGAACTCGCGCACGAGGTCAACGAAATCCGGCACGCCCAGCACCACTTCATGGTGTGGTTCGACCCCATCGACGCCGGCCGTTATCACCGGGCGCGGGAAGAGGCCGGAAGACTTCTGGATCGTATCGTGACCGAACTCGGATCGTCCGGCGGCGTGGCGGTGACCAAGCGCCTGCGCACGAACATCGAGCGGCACGCGCAAGGCTTCAATCGGTTCGTCGATCTCGTCGCAACGCGGGGCAGCAAGGAAGACGAGGGGTTGCAGGGGGCGTTCCGCCATGCCGCCCACCTCGTCGAAGCACGGCTTTCCGCGATGAACGATGCCGACCGGCTCACCATCGCGCTGCTCATGATGCGGCGTCACGAGAAGGATTTCATGCTCCGAAGGGACGAGGCCCACCTGGAGCGTTTCCAGGAGCGCCGGAATGAAATCCTGGCCATGCTGCCATCAACGGGACTTGATGCGGCCGAAGCCCGGACCATCGCAACCCACATGGACTCGTACGCCGCTGCGTTCGAAGCGTTTGCAGCCGTGGAGAAACACCGGGTGTTGCTCGGCGCGGAAATCGCCAAGCTGGCCGACGAGATCGAGGCCGATTTGCGGGTCCTCGACAGTGTCCAGACGACCCGCTTCGAGGCGGCCGAACAGGCCTATGCCAAAGGCCGCGGGGATATCCGGCGCGCAATCCTCATTGCCATCCTTCTGGTCCTGGCGGTCTCGGCGGCATTGGGCACAGCCATCGCCTGGGGCCTTGCACAGCTCGTCCGGGAAGCCCAGGAGACGAACCAAGCCAAAAGCCGCTTCCTGGCAGTGGTCACCCACGAGTTGCGAACCCCCCTCAATGTGGTCGTCGGCTTTGCCGAAATGATCGAGGAAGAGGCATCCGGCCCACTGGGCACCCCCGAATACCGGGACTGGGCCAAGGAGATCCGGGCGGGCGGACAGCGTCTCCTGGCCATGGTGAACGACGCGCTGGAGTTCGCCCAGCTGGACGCAGGCATGGCGAATGCCGCATGCGAACAGGTGGATGTCGGTATGGTCATCAAGGCCAGTCTGCGCAACCTCGGCGGGCGCGCCCTGGAAAGGGCGCAGACCCTGGAGGGGGAGGACGGGATCGAGCCCGGTCTCCTGGTTCAGGCGGATGAACGCATGCTCCGACGGCTGCTGACCTGCCTGCTGGACAATGCCGTCAAGTTCACCCCCCAAGGAGGCACGGTGCGGGTCGGCGCGGTACGCCTGCCCGGCGGCAAGGTGGAGGTGACGGTCCGGGACAACGGGGTCGGTATCGCACCCGAACTCCTGGACCGGGTCGTTGAGCCTCTCTTCCAGGCCGACGGCGCCCTCGCACGGGGGTACGAAGGCTCCGGCCTCGGCTTGGCAATCGCCCAGCGCCTGGTGGCCCTGCAAAAGGGAAGCATGACGATCGAAAGCGAGCCCGGCGTCGGCACCACGGTCAAGGTCCGGCTGCCGACGGCATAACCATCGCGGATGGGCGGCCACGCGGGGACCTGAGGCACGGGGCTCGGCCATGGCCCGGACCGCTGCCACCATTCGGCGCGGAACGCCTCGACACGGGCTTTCGGCCCTTGATGGAGGTACGGAGTGGCGCTTCAGCCCCTGACCTTGCCGTCACCCCAAGGAGGAGCGAATCACACGGTCACGCGGCCGGGCTTCCCCCAGCAGCTCCAGCAAACCCGAAGCTGTCCTAGGTGATCGCCAAAACGACCAAGGGGCCGGACCCGTTCAGGTCCGACCCCTTGGAGAAACTGGCGCGCCCGAGAAGATTCGAACTCCTAACCCTCAGATCCGTAGTCTGATGCTCTATCCAGTTGAGCTACGGGCGCTTTCGATCAGCGGCGAGCGAAGCTCACCGCGTCGAGGCCGGGAACTTAGCCAACCGCTCCGGCCATTGCAAGCCCCAAAATTCATCTTTTTAGCGCGGCGACGATGGCGCCGATGTTGTGCCGCAGCATCGCCGCATGGGACGGGGCCGGACCTCCGGGCCCGGACAGGGCATCGGAGTAAAGCCGGCCGCCCACCACGGCCCCGGACTCCGCGGCGATCCGTTCGATCACCCGGGGATTGGACACGTTCTCCACGAACACCGCGCGGATGCCGTCCTGCCGCACCTGCCGGATCAGCGCGGCCACCTGCTGGGCGGTGGGCTCGGCATCCGTGGACAGGCCCTGCGCGGGGACGAAGGCGATGCCGAACCGGTCGCCCAGATAGCCGAAGCTGTCATGGGACGTCACGACCCGGCGCCGATCCGGCGGAACGGCGGCCAATTGCTCGTGCCCCCAGGTCTCGATCCGGGCCAATTCCTGGGCATAGGCGTCGGCGTTGGCCCGGAACCGGTCGGCGCGCGCCGGGGCGATCTTGGCAAGGCCGTCCGCGATGTTGCGGACCATCGCCTGCGCCCGCAGCGGGTCCTGCCAAATGTGGGGATCCGCGGAGGCGGGGGAATGGGCATGACCATGGGAGTGGCCGGACTTCGCCTTTGCCGGACCGTGCCCCGGCCCATGCGCCGCGTCCTTGCCCATTCCGAGGGTCGGCACGCCCTCGCTGGCGGTGACCACCGGCCCCTTGTAGTTGGCCGAGCGGATCAAGCGGGTCATCCACCCCTCGAATCCATGGCCATTCACGACCACGAGCTGGGCCTGCGACACCGCGCGGGCGTGGGCCGGCGACGGTTGGAACACGTGGGCGTCGGCGTCGGGGCCGATGAGGGGGGCGACCTCCACGGCATCGCCGCCGACCACCCGGACCATATCCGCCAGCACGCTGAAGGACGCCACCACGCGGACCTTGCCCGCAGAGGCTTCCTGTGCCGCCGCGGGCAAGGCGCCCAGGATGGGGACGGCCAGCAGGGCAGCGGCAAAGCCCAGCAGCCGGCGGCGTGCGGTCATCCGTCGATCCTTTCCGAATTCAAGCCGAGAGATGGCGCGTCCGGCGCGGCAGACGGGCCAGGCCGCCCTGCGTGCCGAACAGGAGCGAGACGATGTAGGCCGCCCCGGCGGCCAGGATGATCGCCGGCCCGGACGCCACATCGAGGTGGAACGAGACAACCAGACCCGCATAACCGGCAGCGGCGGCTATGCCCACGGCGACGGCGACCAGAGGTCCCACCTCCCGCGCCCAGAACCGCGCGGTGGCCGCGGGCAGCATCATCAGGCCCACCGCCATCAACGTGCCCAGCGCTTGGAAACCCGCCACCAGGTTCAGGACCACCAGCATCATGAAGGCCAGATGGTAGACCCCGCCGCGGCCGCCGACCGCCCGCAGGAAGCCCGGATCGAAGCTTTCCAGCACCAGCGGCCGGTAGATCAGCGCCAGGACGAACAGGGTCACCGTCGTAATGGAGGCGACCAGCAGCAGTGCCGGATCGTCCACCGCCAACACCGTGCCGAACAGCACGTGCATCAAGTCGACGTTGGAGCCGCGGGACGAAATCATGAAGACGCCGGCCGCCAGCGAGATCAGGTAGAAGGCCGCGAAACTCGCGTCCTCCTTCAAGGCCGTCCGGCGGGAAACCAGTCCGGCCAACAGCGCCACCGCCATTCCGGCCGCGAACCCGCCCACGCTCATCGCCGGCAGCGACAAGCCCGACACCAGGAACCCGAAGGCCGCCCCCGGCAGGATGGCGTGGCTCATGCTGTCGCCGACCAGACTCATCCGCCGCAGCACCAGCAGGACGCCGACCGGGCCGCAGCCCAGGGCAAGCGCGAACGTCGCCACCAGCGCGCGGCGCATGAACGCGAAATCGGCGAAGGGCGCCAACAGGAGATCGTAAGCGGTCACGTTGCAGCCTTATCGCAGCCCCGGCATCACGCCACGGCCCGCTCGCAGGCGGCGGCCGTTTCGTCCCACGCCTCGGCCATGGTGCGGGCGCGCCACAGATGCTCGGGCGTCAGGACGTCGTTCGTGGCCCCCCACGCGATCAGGTCGCGGGCCAGCAGCAGGGTTTCGGGAAAGTGCCGACGGACCTGGTCCAGATCGTGGAGCACGGCAACCACCGTGCGCCGCTCGCCGTGCCAACGGCCGACAAGCGCCAGCAGGTCCGCGGTGGTGCGCGCGTCCAACGCGTTGAACGGCTCGTCCAGAAGGATCACGCGCGCATCCTGCAGCAGCATGCGGGCGAACAACACCCGCTGGAACTGCCCGGCCGACAGGGAGCCGATGGGCCGGCGCTCGAACCCCCTCAACCCGACCGCGTCCAGCGCCTGCCTGCCCTGGTCGCGCAAATCGGCGCCGATCCGCCGGAACGGCCCCACCCGATGCCAATGCCCCATCAGCACGCAGTCGATCACGCTAATGGGAAAGGACCGGTCGATCTCCGCCTGCTGCGGAAGGTAGGCCAAGTCGGCCGGGTCAATCGCCCCACGATCGATTCGCCCCTGCATCGGACGCAGCAGCCCGGCGATGGCTTTCAGCAACGTGCTTTTGCCCGCACCGTTCGGCCCCACCACGGCCGTCAGCGATCCCGGCGCAAAGCGCCCGGTCACGTGGTGGACGGCGGGGTGCCGTTCGTACCCCACGGTCAGGTCGGTCAGGCGGATGGCGTCCATCATGGCGTCAGTCCAAAGCCCAAAGCACCGCCGCCCAAAGCCCGGCGCAAGCAACGGCCGTGGCCACCAGGCGCGCACCGGCCCCCTCGGCGATCAGCGCCACATCGGTGCGCCACCGCGTCGCCCCGGCGCGCCACCGCGTCGCCCCGGTGCGCAGCCGGCCCTGCCGCGGGCGACCCGGTTCGAAGTGGGTGGTCTGATGCATGCCGTCGCCCCTGCGCCTTGCTGGAATGTTATAACGTATCATTCCGACGATGGGTCAAGGGGACGATTCGCCCCGCATCCGGGAATCGGAGTCCGATTCCCGGATGCGGGGCCGTCCGGTCTCAGGACGTCAAGCCGTCCAGCGCGCGGCGCAAAAACCCCTCGGCCTTGTCCAGTGCTTGGCGCGCCTCATCGGCCGACAGGCCCCGGGCCACCAGCACCGCCGGCTTCACCCGGCCGTTGGTGGCGGCCAGCGCGGCCTCGGCACGTCCCTCGTCGCACCCGGCAACGCGCATCACCATGCGGACGCCGCGGCGGCGCAGCTTGGCGTTGGTGGCCTGCATGTCGACCATGTTGCCGTCGTAGACGCGACCCAGGCGCACCATGGCCAGGGTGGAAAACAGGTTGAGCGCCACCTTCTGCGCCGTGCCCGCCTTCATGCGCGTGGACCCCGCGATCAGCTCGGCCCCCGTGTCCAACAGGATCGGCACCTCGGCCGCCTTCAGCAGCGGCGCGTCCGGGTTCGACGCCATCCCGATGCCGAGCGCCCCGCGTGCCCGCCCGCGCTCGAGCGCGCCGATGGCGTACGGCGTGGTTCCGCTGGCGGCGATCGAAATCACGATGTCGTCCGCACCCACCCCGTGGCCGTCGATCTCCTTGACGGCCGCGTCGTAGTCGTCCTCGGCCCCTTCCACCGCCTGGATCAGCGCCGGTGCGCCCCCGGCAACCAGCCAGACGATGCGCGAGGCCGGCCAATCGAAGGTCGGCGTCAGCTCGACCCCGTCCTGCACACCGATTCGCCCGGATGTCCCGGCACCGGCATAGACGAGCCGGCCGCCACGGCGCAGCCGCGGCACCGCCAGCTCCACCGCGGCGGCAATGGACGGCAGGGCCGCGCGCACCGCGGCGACGGCGGACAATTGGCCTTCGTAGAGCCCGTCGAGAACCTCGGCCGGGCTCCAGGTGTCCAGGCCGAGACTGCGGGGACTGACGCTTTCGGTCTTCATGGATGCGGTGTCCGTTGCTTTCGTGGCGCCCCCCCTAGTACGCCCCGCTGGCCCGACGCGCAATTGAGGCCCGCGTGCGCGGTGCGCAATTGAGGCCCGCGTGCATTGCCGACCAGGGTCACGCCCCTGTGCGGCGGACCTCGGCGTCCAGGGCGGCGAGCCAGGCGGTGATCCGGGCCCTGTTGGTCCCGATGTCCCAGTAGCCGACCCGCGAGGCGCTGTAGACGGCGATGGTCGACCGCCCTTCCCCCTGCGGGAGCACCCGCGCGACCACGTCGTCGACGAAGCCCATGACCGCCGTGGTCGCGGTTGCCGCGATCAGCAGCCCGTCCGGCGACCGCGACACCACCTCCACCCGCGGCTGGGCCCGGAGCACCCGCACCCAGGCGTCGGCCAGCCGGTCGGCCGGCAGGGCGAACACCGGCGCCGGCGCATCCGGCACCGCCCGGGTGGCGCCCGCCGGGGCGGCGAGGAAATGGTTGGGGCTGGTCGGCGGCTGGATGACAACCGGGTCCAGCACGGCGGCATCACCCGTTGCGCTGGAAACCCTACGCTCGCAGGCGGCGACCGGGATGGCGGCCGCACCGCCGATGAATGCACGCAACAAGGTCCGCCGCGCCATCGGCATTAAACCCTCCACGACCATCCGGCGACCAGGGTGGGATATGCGCACGAAAGATCAAGGTCCGGGAAAGAGCACTGGCCTAAGGGACAGCCGCTTCGATAGGATAAGGATCGTGTTGCAGCAGCCAAACCGGCTGCTACTCTAGCGCCAGCCCGGGAACGGGCAGACGTGGGAGGAACATCCAGTTATGAAAAGACGAACCTTCGCGGCGGCGGTTGCCGGCGCGGTGCTCGCCGTTGGCGCGGCGCTGGCGCCTGCCCAGGCCCAGACCCCGAGCCTTACCCTGTGGACCTGGCGGCAGCAGGAGATCCCGCTCTGGGAGGCGGTCGGCAAGAAGCTGAACGTCAAGATCAACGTCGAGACCACGCGTCCGACCGAATACGATGCGCGCCTGCGGATCGCCATGCAGGACAAGGGCCCGGACATCATCCAGGGCCGGGCCGGCGCCGGGTGGATCGACCCCTATGTCCAGGCCGGCGCCTTTGCGCCCGTGGACGGGCTGGTGAACCTGGGCGAGCGGTTCCCGGTCGTGGCGCTCAACCTGATGAAGGCGAGCGACGGGAAGACCTACGGCGTCCCGTTCGCGTTCCAGACCACGCACTTCATGTACAACCAGGCCGTCTTCGACAAGCTCGGCCTGAAGGAACCCCAGACCTGGGACGAGTTCTGGCAGGTTCTGGACACGATCAAGCAGAAGGGCGGCGGGATCGCCCCGCTGGGCGCGCCCGGCCGCGAGGCCTGGGCCCTGAACATCGCCGAGGGCATCCTGGACGCCAGCCTGCTGGGCTCCGACTTCGTGCGCGAGCTGCAGGCGGGCGACCGCTGCTTCACCGATCCGAAGTACGTGGAGAACCTGCGCAAGCTGCAGCGCATGTCCCAGTACTTCCAACCGGGCTTCGCCGGTAACGACACCAACGACGTCCTGACCTCGCTGGCGCTGGGCCAGGTCGCCATCGTCCCCTACGGCATCTTCGGCATGACGCCGATTCGGAACGTCGATCCGACCGTGAAGATCGGCCTGTTCCTGGCTCCGGCCGATGCCGGGGGCAAGCCGGCGGTCTTCGCCTATCCCGACGGCGGCTACTACATGAACGCCCGCACCCAGCAGGCGGACACCGTGAAGAAGGTCCTGGCGTTCACCGCGACCGAGGAATTCGGTCAGATGTTCGTGGACATCGTGGGCGAAATCCCGGCCGTGCGCGGGAACTTCAAGGCGCAGAAGGAACGTCCGGAACTGCAGGAGGCGCTCCAGTTCCTGAACGAGCGCCCGTTGGAGTACCTGACCTGGGTCCGGTCGCCGTTCCGCGACGGCACGCCCAACCTCTACGACCTGCAGGCCGCGGGCCTGCAGCAGCTGTACGCCGGCCAGACGACGCCGGAACGGCTGGCAAAGACCATCCAGGACGGCCTGAACACCTCGTACAAGCCGTTCATGGAAAAGAAGAAGTGCGGCTGATCCTGTGATGTGAAGGAGGCGCCCCGCCCCCATCCGGGGGCGGGGCGGTGCTTTTGAATGACAACTGCGATCCAGACCCAGCCCCGGGATGCGGCCCGTGCCGCCAAACATCCGGGCCGACGCTTTCCGGCATGGCTTCAGTGCGCGCTGATGCTGGCACCGGCGTTGGCCATCTACGGGCTGTTCGACGTCTACCCAAAGCTGGCCGCCGTCTGGATCAGCTTCTACGACTGGCCGGGCATCGGGCCGCGGACCTGGGTCGGCCTGGGCAATTACGAGCGCATCTTCGGCAACCCGATCCTGCGGGAATCCTTCCTGCGCGCGGCTTGGCACAACCTGCATTTCTTCGCGGTGGTGATGGGCTGCTACCTGGTCCTGGGCACGCTGCTGGCGCTGCTGCTCAGCTTCCGGGTGCGGGGGCACCGGGTGTACCGGCTGGTGTTTTTCCTGCCCTATCCGCTCGCCACGGTGGCCATCGGCTTCCTCTGGGGGTTGATGCTGAATCCGCAGTTCGGCCCGCTGAACCAGTTGCTGCGCGCGGTCGGGCTCGGTGACCTGGCGATCCCCTGGCTGGGCTATGCGGAAACCGCGCTGACCACCATCGCGCTCATCAATGTCTGGCACCTGATCGGCTTCCCGATCCTGCTGCTGCTCGCCGGCATCACCTCGATCCGCACCGATGTGCTGGAGGCCGCGTTCATCGACGGCTCCTCCCGTTGGCAGGTGATCCGCCACATCGTCCTGCCGCAGCTCAAGCCGGTGTACGGGCTTCTGGCGGTGCTGGTCTTCATCGGCTCGTTCAACACGTTCGAGCTGATCTACGTGCTCCAGGGGCAGGAGGCCGGTCCGTACTTCTCGACCGACGTGCTGGGCACCTTCTTCTACCGGGTGGCCTTCGGCGGCATGGGATCGAGCTTCGTGGGCTTCGGCCTGGGTTCGGCGATCGCCGTCGTCACCGCCCTCCTGATCCTGCCGGCGTCGCTGTGGGTGGCGCTGCGATCGCTCCGCCGCGACTAAGGGGCCGGCCATGGAAAAGATGTTCCGTCTGAAATCGCACGAGCAGTTCGTCGTCCAAATCTTCCTGGTCGCCTGGACGCTCGTCGTGATCGCGCCGCTGCTGCTGGCCGTGTCCAACTCGCTCAAGCCGTTGGGCATGGTCCTGCGCGACCCGTTCGGCCTGCCCCCGGCACTGGACTTCTCGAACTACGTCCAGGTCTGGAGCCGCGGCAACTTCGGCACCTACTTCTTCAACTCGGTCCTGGTCGCGGGCGGATCGGTCGCGCTGACGGTCTGGTTCGGATCGATGGCCGCCTATGTGCTGGCCCGGTACGAGTTCCCGCTGAACCGCTGGCTGGTGGTGGTGTTCCTGCTGGGTCTGGTGCTGCCCCTGCGGGTCGGCATCGTGCCCCTGTACGTGCTCCTGCGCGACCTGGGCCTTCTGGACAACCGCTTCGGCCTGATCCTGGTCTACGTCGCGTCGTCCCTGCCGTTCGCGGTCTTCGTGCTCACCGGCTTCTTCAAGGGGGTGTCGCGGGATATCGAGGACGCGGCCCGGGTCGATGGCGCCGGGCCGATCCGCACCTATTTCGAAATCATCCTGCCCCTGATCCGGCCGGCGGTCGCCACCGTGGCGATCTTCACCTTCGTGTCGGTGTGGAACGACTTCTTCTTCCCGCTCCTGTTCATCAGCAGCGGCGACCTGCGCACCCTGCCGCTGGGCCTGTCGGTCCTGTTCGCCGAGTTCAGCGTGCAATGGCACCTGCTGTTCGCCGGACTGGTGGTCATGATGATGCCGACCATCGTCGCCTTCCTGGTCGCCTCGCGCGCCTTCGTGCAGGGCCTGACCATGGGGGCCGTCAACGAATGACCGGAGCGCTTTACCTCGGCATCGATGGCGGCGCGACGCGTTGCCGCGCCCGCCTGTGCGATGCCGGGGGCCGCGTGCTGGGCACGGGGGAGGCCGGACCGGCCAATCCGCGCCTGGATTTCGATGGTGCGATCGCCGCCATCCGGCAGGCCACGCATGCCGCCCTTGCCGCCGCCGGCCTGCCCAACGGCACCGACGAGGCACTGGCGGGGCTGCGCGCCGGCCTTGGCCTGGCCGGCCTCGGGCAGACCAAGGACCGCAAGGCGTTCGCGGCGTGGCGCCACCCGTTCGCCGCGATGGCGTTCGCCACCGATGCGCATACGGCCCTGCTGGGGGCCCATGCCGGGGCCGACGGGGCGATCCTGATCCTCGGCACCGGCTCGTGCGGGCTGGCCCAGATCGCCGGGCGGGAATTCCGCATGGGCGGATGGGGCTTCATGGTCTCGGATGCCGCCTCGGGAGCGTGGATCGGCCATCAGGCGGTGCGCCGGGCGCTCGACGGCCATGACGGTGTGCGTCCGCACACCGCGTTCACCCGGGCCGTCATGGCGCGCTTCGACCACGATCCCGAACGCATCGTGGCCTGGTCGGAGACGGCCCGGCCGGCCGACTACGGCACCTTTGCGCCTTTGGTGCTGGAGCACGCCGCCGACCCGGCCGCACGGCCCATCCTCACCCAAGCCGCCACGGATGCCGCCACCGTGATCGAGGCCCTGCTCGCCGCAGGCGCTCCCCGGCTGTCCTTGTTGGGTGGAATGGCGGAGCCGTTGCGCCCCCACCTGCCCCCGGATCTCGTGTCGCGCCTTTCGCCTCCGCTTGGGAACGCGCTCGACGGCGCGATGGTGCTCGCCCACCGGGCGTAACTCCGGGGCCTCGGCGGGATCCGCTCGTCAACGCTTGACGGCAGAGGTCCTCCCGGTTCGGCCGGAAGCGATCCCGACCGGCTGCTTGCGTGTTGGGTCTTCCAAAGGGAGGACCCATGCTGAAGCGGATCAAGGCGCTACTGGACGAGTGGGATCAAGCCGCCGACCGGCCGGACGACCGGCTGCCGGGCCGGCTGAACGCGTTGCAGGCGGCGGCGGCGGCACTGCTGGTCGAGGCCGCCCGCCAGGACGACACCATCTCCGGAACCGAGCGGCGGCGCATCGTGGACATGGCGAAGCGGCGTTTCCACTTGGCGGAGGACGAGGCGCAGGAGCTTCTGGCGCTGGCCGAGGCCGAGACGTCGGGCGCCGCTCACCACTTCGACTATGTGCGGACCATCACCGACAAGTGCCCACCCGACCAGCGCGTCTGGATCATCGAGATGCTTTGGGAGGTGGCATACGCCGACGGTCGCCTGCACGACCTGGAAGCCAGCCTGTTGCGCCGCATCGGCGGCCTGCTCTATGTCTCCGACGCGGAACGCGGTGCCGCCCGGAAACGGGTGCTGCACCGGCTCGGCCTTCCGGACGAGGCCGGGCTATGAACGACCGGCCCGAGCGGGAACCGGTCCTGTACGGAGAGTTGGATGCCCTACGTCGTCACCGAAGCCTGCATCAAGTGCAAATACACCGACTGCGTGGAAGTCTGTCCGGTGGACTGCTTCTACGAAGGCGAGAACATGCTGGCGATCCACCCCGACGAATGCATCGATTGCGGGGTGTGCGAGCCGGAGTGCCCGCCCGAGGCGATCATCCCGGACACGGGCCCGGACGGCGACCGCTGGCTGGAGGTGAACCGCCAGTATTCCGCCCAGTGGCCCAATCTCACGCGCAAGAAGGATCCCCTGCCCGAAGCCGAGGAGTTCCGGGGTGTGAAGGGCAAATTCGAAAAGCACTTCAGCCCCAAGGCCGGCGGCTGACACGCCGCCCCCAGCCCCTCTCGAGGACCGTCCGGTAGACCGCCCGGGAGCTGCCCAATGCCGAATCCGCATGGCCGCCATCCCGAATATGTAGGGCTCTATGCCCTTTGAGGCAAACCACCGGTCTTTGTGATCGCTTAGTTATACACTATATTACAAATTCGTGGCCATGGGGGTCCGCGCACCTGCGCGGCCGAACCTCTGTGTTCGGCTGGGCACCCAGCAGCACACGTCGCGCATAAGCCGGGCATGCGCCGCACGATCGCGGCGATGGCCTGCTTCGTTTCGGAATGGACGGCCGGGCCCCCATATCCGGACGTACCGAGGAGAGTGAGAGCCGCAGATGCCGCAACAGCAAACCGAGTTCTCGCCGGGCGACTACGTTGTCTACCCCGCCCATGGCGTGGGCCGGGTGGACAGCATTGAAACCACGGAAATTGCCGGACAGCATGTCACGCTGTATGCCATCTCCTTCGAAAAGGAACGCATGCGGCTGAAGGTTCCGGTGGCCAAGGCGAAGGCCGCGGGGCTCCGGCGCATCTCCTCCGCCGACCGCATCAAGGCGGCGCTCGACACCCTCCAGGGCCGTTCCCGCGTGAAGCGCATCATGTGGAGCCGCCGCGCCCAGGAATACGAAGCGAAGATCAACTCCGGCGACCCGGTGTCGATCGCGGAGGTCGTTCGCGACCTTTACCGTCCGACGGACCAGCAGGAACAGTCCTACAGCGAACGGCAGATCTACCAGGCGGCTTTGGAGCGCCTGGCCCGTGAACTGGCCGCCGTCGAGAAGATCGACGAGGTGAAGGCCACCGAACGCCTCACCCAGGTGCTCAACAAGGCCGCCTGAACGTCGGCCCCTCGTCCGTCCAGGTTTTCGTGCCGCGCGCTGTCTCAGCGCGCGGTTTTTTTTGCCCAATCGCCTGGAAGGAGAGGGATTATTCGAACATTCGCGCATTGCGCGCAAAACACGCCTAAAGTACTGATAACGGTCTCGACAAAAGGGGTGACCGTCTTGCTGGAGCGCTACCGCCTTCTTGCGTTGGCGTTCGCGAGCGCCGACTTCCTGTTCGAGATCGACGCGGATGGGAGGGTGAGCTTCGCCCTCGGCGCGACCACCACCCTGACGAAAAAGCTCGACACCCAGCTTCCCGGAACCGCCTGGACCGACTTGTTCGATCCCGGCGATGTGCCACTGGTCGAGGAACAGCTCCGATCACTGGGCGTGGGCAGCCGCAGCAGCCCGATCGTGGTGCGCATGGCCGCGACCGGCCCGGATGGAACCGCACGGCGCGCCTTGTTCTCGGCCTGCCGGATGAAGGAGCTCGGGAACCGGATCGCCTGCGCGGTGTCGCAGGCATCAATGGCATCCCTGGCGGCCATTTCGACTCCCGCCCGCCGGCACGACACCGAAACCCAGGTCCTGGACCAGAAATCCTTTCAGGAGGCTGCGGCCGACATCCTCCAGGCGGCGTCGGCGTCGGACCGCCAACTGGAAATGACGCTGCTCGAACTCCCCGCGCTCGACTCGATGCGCAGCCGCCTGTCCGAAACCCAGGCCGCGGATCTGAGCCGACGGATCGGCGTGCTTCTGCGCAGCGCCGCGGCGGATGGCCAGACCGTCGGCCGGCTGGGCCCGAACCGTTTCGGCCTGGTGCACGAACGCGGCGTCGATACGGCCGATGTGGCCAAGCGCCTGGGTGCCCTGCCGGAGCAGGTGGCCCCCGGCTCCGGCACCCTGGCGGTCGAACGGACCGGGATATCGCTGTCCGCGCCGAACCTGAGCCCGGAGGAAAGCGTCCGGGCGCTCCGTTACGCCATCAACAAGTTTGCGGCCCTGCCCCCCGGCGAGATGCCCCCGGCTTCGCTGGGCGAAGCGTTGGATGCCATGGTCGCCGAGACGGTCCAGCGGGTCCGCAGCTTCGACACCATCGTCCGCGACAACCAATTCCAATTGGCGTACCAGCCCATCGTGTCCCTGGCCACGGGTGTGGTCCACCACTACGAAGTCCTGGCGCGGTTCCCAGAGGGCAAGGGCCCCGGCGAATTGATCGCGTTCGCCGAGGAAATCGGCATCGTCGAGCGGTTCGATCTGGCGGTCATCCAGAAGGCCATCGCCAAGCTGCGCACCACGCCGCCGGACGTTGCCTTCGCCATCAACGTCTCCGGCCGTTCCATCGAAAACCCTGTGTTCGTGAAGTGCCTGATACCGTTGCTCGAGGCGAACAAGGACCTGGCGAGGCGCATCGACATCGAACTGACCGAGAGCGCCGAACTGAACCGGCTGCCGGATGTGGACACCGTCTTGCAGCAGATCCGCCGGCTGGGCTATCGCGTTTGCCTGGACGATTTCGGCGCCGGCTCCGCCTCGTTCCAGTACCTGCAGGCGTTGCGTATCGACGTGGTGAAGATCGACGGCGCCTACATCCGCCGGATGGGCACATCCAAACGCGACGATATCATGCTCGCCGGCATCATCCGCCTTTGCTCGGACATGGGCATCGCCACCGTCGCCGAGATGGTCGAAACCCCGTTCCAGGCCGAGCAGCTTCGCAAGTTCGGCGTGAATTACGCCCAGGGTTACCTGTTCGGCAAACCCGACCCCCACCTGCCTTCGGACGCCCGCTCGGCCCGACGCGCGGACAACGACATCGTCCGCGCCCGCTGAAGAGATCCGGGCCGCGGCCCACCCTCGAACGGCAGAGGACGGAACCATGGATCCGGCGCGATATTGATCCGTGTCGGTGCGAGGCGGCCGTCGCTGCTCGAAGCCTGGCCGCACCAGCCGCCGGCCCGTGCGCCCCCTGCCCTGGAAATCCCATGACCGTCCGGAACCTGGACCATGTGCTGAAGCCCGCGTCCATCGCGCTGATCGGCGCCAGCCGGAAGCCGCGGTCGATCGGCCAAGTGGTCGCACGCAACCTGTTCACCGCCGGCTTCGACGGACCGATCATGCCGGTGAATCCGCACGAGCGGTCGATCGAAGGCGTCCTGACCTATCCGGACATTGCCTCACTCCCGGTCACACCGGACCTTGCGGTGATCGCCACCCCGCCGCACACGGTTCCGGCGCTGATCGACGAGCTGGGCCGCCGGGGCACGAAGGCCGCGGTGGTCATCACCGCCGGCTTCGGCGAGGGCGGGGCCGCCGCCCATGTCCAGGGCAAGGAGCTGGAGCAGCGGCTGCTCGACGCGGCCAAACCGCACCTGTTGCGCGTGGTGGGACCGAACTGCCTGGGCGTTGTCGTCCCGGGCCGGGGCATCAACGCCAGCTTCTGCCACGTGGCCCCGAAACCGGGCGACATCGCCTTTCTCGCCCAGTCGGGCGCGGTCCTGACCTCGGTGGTGGACTGGGCCGCCGCCAGGGGGATCGGCTTCTCCCACCTGGTCTCGCTGGGCGACATGGCCGATGTCGATTTCGGCGACCTGTTGGACTACCTGGCGCAGGAGGCGGGCGTCCGGGCGATCCTGCTCTATGTCGAGGCGATCAAGCACGCGCGCAAATTCATGAGCGCCGCCCGCACCGCCGCCCGGGCCAAGCCGGTCATCGTCATCAAGGCGGGCCGCAGCGAAGAGGCGGCCAGGGCCGCGGCTTCGCATACGGGCGCCCTGGCCGGATCGGACGCCGTCTACGACGCCGCGTTCCGGCGGGCCGGCATGCTGCGCGTGGACGATCTGGACGAGTTGTTCGACGCGGTGGAGACGCTGGCCAGCGGCGTGCAGATCCGGGGCGACCGCCTTGCCATCCTGACCAACGGCGGCGGCATCGGCGTGCTGGCCACCGACACCCTGGTGGAACAGGGCGGCCGGCTGGCGCAACTGGATCCCGCGACCATCGAGACGCTGGACACGGCGTTGCCGCCGACCTGGAGCCATGGCAACCCGGTGGACATCATCGGCGATGCGCCGGGCAAACGCTATGCCGACGCGCTGAAGGCGCTGATGGCCGACCCCAACGCCGATGCGGTGCTCGCACTCAACTGCCCGACGGCGGTGGCCGATCCGACCGATGCCGCCCGCGCGGTGGTGGAGGCGTTCGAGGCGGTGCCGCGGAGCCAACGCAAACCGCTTCTGACCAGCTGGCTCGGCGAACACGCGGCGGCCGAGGCGCGGCGCCACTTCGCCCGCCACCACGTCCCGACCCACGAGACACCGAACAAAGCGGTGCGCGCCTTCATGCACCTCGTCCACTACCGGCGGAACCAGGAGCTTCTGATGGAGACGCCGCCGTCGGTCTCGGGCGAGTTCGAGACCGACATGGCGGCGGTGCGGGCCGTGCTGCAACCGGCCTTGGACGAGGGCCGCGCGTGGCTGAGCGAGGACGAGGCCAAGATCGTTCTCAAGGCGTACGGGGTCCCGGTGGTGGAGACGGTCCGGGCCACCGGCATCGAGGCGGCGGCCGAGGCGGCGGCGCGCATCGGCGGGGCGGTGGCACTGAAGATCCTGTCGCCCGACATCACCCACAAGTCCGATGTCGGCGGCGTGGCCCTCCACCTCATGGGCGCGGACGCGGTGCGGACCGAGGCCGCGGCGATGCTCGAGCGGGTGCGGGCGATCAAGCCGGACGCCCGCATCACCGGCTTCACCGTGCAGGAGATGGCGCAAAAGCCCGATGCCCACGAACTGATCGTCGGCATGGTCGAGGACATCCTGTTCGGCCCGGTCCTGCTCTTCGGCCAGGGCGGGACCGCGGTGGAGGTGTTGCAGGACAGGGCGTTGGGCCTGCCGCCGCTGAACATGAACCTGGCCCGGTCCATGATCGGCGAGACCCGGGTGTCGCGGCTCCTGATGGGGTACCGGTCCCGCCCGCCCGCGCGCATCGACGACATCGCATGCACGCTCATCCGGATCTCGCAACTCGTCAGCGACTTTCCCGAAATCGCGGAGCTGGACATCAATCCGCTGTTCGCCGACCACGAAGGGGTGCTGGCGCTGGACGCGCGCATCCGGGTCGCCCGGCCGCAGCTTCCGGGTTCGGCCCGCCTCGCCATACGGCCCTATCCCAAACGCCTGGAAAAGCCGATCCGCCTGCAGGACGGGACGGACCTGTTCCTGCGCCCGATCCGGCCCGAGGACGAACCCCTGATCCACGACATGTTCGCGCGGCTGACGCCCGAGGACATACGGCTGCGTTTCTTCGCGCCGATGAAACGCCTGTCCCACCCGGCCGCCGCGCGCCTGACGCAGATCGACTACGATCGCGAAATGGCCCTGGTCGCCGTGAAGCGGGGCGGGGGCCGGGACGGCGCGGACGAAATCCTCGGGGTCGTCCGCATCACCGCGGACCCGGACAACACAAAGGCGGAATACGCGGTGCTGGTGCGCTCGGACATGAAGGGCCGCGGGCTCGGCTACCTCCTGATGCGCGAAATCCTGGACTACGCCCGCAACCGCGGCATCGGGACCGTGTTCGGCCAAGTGCTCCGCGAGAACGTCAACATGCTGCGGATGGCCGGGGAATTGGGCTTCCACCGCCACGACGATCCGCAGGATCCCGGCTTGGTCGAGGTGGAGATCGACTTGGCCCGCATGCCGGCCTGGACCGCGGCCCAGTAGGGGACCGCAGACCGGCGCGCCGTTACTTCCCGGTGCGGACCTTGGTCTCCAGACTCCGGATCATCGGACCGACATCGACCCCGTTGACCAGGAGCTTGCCGTCCGGCCGGGTCTCGATGCGGTAGGTGCGGGCCGCCCCCTCCTGCTTGCCGACCAGCGACAGGACCGACAAGGCGGCCAGCAGGCCGACCTGCTCCTTGCCGCCGTACGCTTCGCGGGCCTTCAGCACATCGATGGCCTGCTCAAGGCCCGTGATCGTCACCGTGGCCGAGGATCCCCCCTGGGCCAGGACGGGCGTGGCCGTCATCGCACCGCACAGGATGGCGGCGATGGCTGCGTTGCGGACAGGACGGGAGGGCATGGGCTGACCCCGAACGAAGAGGAAGACTTCGCTTCTGCACGGACGGACCGATCATGTCCAGTGATCGTCGGGGCCAACCCCGCCATTCCGGCATGGAGCCCCATCGCTGCGGCGAAGGGCCGCCGCGGTACCCTTGCAAGGCAGCGAAGCGCACCCAATGGTGTTTGCATGAACATGGCCCCGCACGGTCCCCTCGCTGCACCCGGCCGGGTCGTCGCCGTCCTCGGCCCGACGAACACCGGGAAGACGCACTTCGCCATCGAACGGATGCTCGCGCATCGGACCGGCATGATCGGGTTCCCGCTGCGGCTGCTGGCGCGCGAGAACTACGACAAGATCGTCAAGCTGAAGGGGGCACGGTCGGTGGCGCTCGTCACCGGCGAGGAGAAGATCGTCCCCCCCGAAGCGCGCTGGTTCGTCTGCACGGTCGAATCGATGCCGCTCGACCGCACCGTCGCCTTCCTGGCGGTGGACGAGATCCAGCTTTGCGCCGACCCCGAACGCGGCCACATCTTCACCGACCGGCTGCTGCACGCCCGCGGCTACGAGGAGACCATGCTGCTGGGCGCGGAAACGATCCGGCCGCTGATCGCCAAGCTGGTGCCGGGGACCGAGTTCATCACCCGGCCGCGCCTGTCGCAGCTCACCTACGCCGGGTACAAGAAGCTGACGCGCCTGCCGCCGCGCTCGGCCGTGGTCGCCTTTTCGGCCGCCGACGTCTATTCGCTGGCCGAACTGATCCGCCGTCAGCGCGGCGGCACCGCCGTCGTCCTGGGGGCGCTGAGCCCGCGCACACGCAATGCGCAGGTGGCCCTCTACCAGGCGGGCGAAGTGGACTACCTCGTGGCGACCGACGCCATCGGGATGGGGCTGAACATGGACGTCGACCATGTCGCCTTCGCCCGCACGATCAAGTTCGACGGTCAGAACGCCCGTCGCCTGCGTCCGACCGAGGTGGCGCAGATCGCCGGCCGCGCCGGCCGGCACATGTCCAACGGCACCTTCGGCGTCACCGACGAGGTGGACGGGCTGTCGCCCGAAGTGGTCGTGGCGGTGGAAAACCACACGTTCGAGTCCCTGAAGGCGCTGGCCTGGCGCAACAGCGATCTGGATTTCCGGTCGCCCCAGCAGCTCCTTCGTTCGCTGGAACGCCGCCCCCCGCGCGAGGAACTGGTCCGCATGCGGGATGCGGACGACCATCTGGCCCTGGCGGCACTGATCCAGGACGGCCAGGTGCTGGACATGGCCAAACGCCCGGCCGACGTGCGCCTGCTTTGGGACGTTTGCCAAATCCCCGATTTCCGGAAGATCCTGTCCGACGCGCACACCCGCCTTCTGGCGCAGGTCTACCGGCATCTGATGAGCAACCAGGGCCGCCTGCCCACCGACTGGGTCGCCCAGCAGGTCGAACGCCTGGAGCGCACCGAGGGCGACATCGATGCGCTGATCTCCCGACTGGCGCACACCCGCACCTGGACCTATGTCTCTTTCCGTCCCCAGTGGCTGGAGGACCCGGCGCACTGGCAGGACCGCACCCGCGCGATCGAGGACAAGCTGTCGGACGCCTTGCACGAGCGGCTGACCCAGCGCTTCATCGACAAGCGGTCGGCGATGCTGGTGCGGTCGCTCGCCAGTGGTGCGAACCTGCTGGGAGCCGTGAACGCGAAGGGCGAGGTGCTGGTGGAAGGTCACACGGTCGGCAAGCTGGACGGTTTCCGGTTCGCACTGGATCCCGATGTCACGGGCGAGGACGCGCGCGCCGCCATGAGCGCGGCACGCCGGGCGATGAAGGACGAAATCACCCGCCGCGTGAGGATGTTGGAGGACGCCCCCGACTCCGACATCCACATCCACGACGACGGGACCATCACCTGGAACGGGCATGGGGCCGGCGGCGGGAGCGATGACGAAACCGGGGGTGCGGTCGCCCGGCTGGCGTCCGGAGCCGGCCCGTTGCAGCCCGCCTTCGCCGGCTTCCACGACGATCTGCTGGATCCCGGTCAGCGGGACCGGGTGTCCAAGCGCCTGCAAAGGCGGCTGGACACCGAAGTGGCCAAGGTGCTGGCACCGCTGGAACGGCTGCGCCAAGCGGATCTGGGCGGACCTGCGCGCGGGCTGGCGTTCCAGTTGGTGGAAGCCCTGGGCGCCCTGCCCCGTGCACCGCTGGAGTCGCTTCTGGGCAGCCTGAAACGTGCCGACCGGCAGGCGCTGGGGCGGCTGGGGGTGGAAACGGGCGCCAGCTTCGTCTACCTGCCGGCCCTGCTCAAACCGCGTCCGGCCGCGCTCAAGGCCCTGCTGTGGTCCGTGTGGAAGGGGCTGCCGCTGCCCGCGCCGCTGCCGCCGCCGGGCCGGGTGTCGGTTACGGCCGATGCGGGAATCGCGCCCCAGCTCCATCAGGTGATCGGCTTCCCGGTGATCGGACCGCTGGCCATCCGCATCGACATCCGCGAGCGGTTCGAGCGGCGCCTGCATGCCGAATTCAAGACCGGCGTGCTGCAGGCGACGCCGCAACTGGCCAGCTCCATCGGTGCCTCGCCCGACGAACTGCCCCTGGTCATGGAGGCGCTGGGCTGGAAGCCGGTCGTGGGTCCGGACGGCCAATCCATCGTGTGGCGGCGCAGGACCGCGAAGAAGCCGCGGCCGAAGCCGCAGGCACCGCCGCCGGCCGACCACCCGTTCGCCGTCCTGCGCGCCCTGGACGGCCCCCGTTGACGGCCCTGCGCCACACCCGCGCACCGGCGGACCAGGGCGGAAGCGGCGGGACCGAGGCCGTCGGACGCCTGCGCCTGGACAAGTGGTTGTGGCACGCCCGATTCCTGAAGACACGCAGCCAGGCGACCCGCTTTTGTGCGGAAACCCGCATCCGCAGCGGCGGCAGTGCCGAACTCAAGCCGAGCCACCCCGTGAAGCCGGGGGATGTGCTGACCTTCACGCTCGGGCGGCACGTGCGGGTGATCCGGGTGACGGCACTGGGCACCCGGCGCGGCCCGCCGGCCGAAGCGCGCGCACTCTACGAGGATCTGTCGCCGCCCTCCCCGGACACGGCCCTCCCCCGCGGCGGGGTGCCCATCGGAGTGGTCGAGGTCGCCGGGGACACGCAACAGGGCCCGGCCACCCTTGATGGCGCGGTTGGCGAAGGGACGGTGCATCGCCGCGCCCAAGCCGCCATTGACTTGGAGGGGGACGGGTTCCAGGCTCCCGACCAGAAATGATCCGCATCCACGCAACCTGCGTCGCCGTCGAGGGACGTGCCGTGCTGCTCCGGGGCCCATCGGGCGTCGGCAAGTCCGACTTGGCCCTGCGCCTTCTGGACGGCGCTCCGGGTCGCGGCTCCCGGACGGACGCCGTCCTGGTGGCGGACGATCAGGTGGAACTGCACGCCGACGGCGGACGCCTGCTGGCCGCACCCCCCGCAGCCCTGGCCGGGCTGATTGAGGTGCGCGGGATCGGCATTGTGGAGCTGCCCTGGCACGCACCGGTTCCGGTGGGTCTTGTCGCCGACCTGGTGCCCCGGGACACGGTGGAGCGGATGCCCGAACCCTCCTGGACCGAAATGCTGGGGGTGCGGGTGCGCCACACCGCGCTCCACGCTTTCGATGCCTCCGCACCGGCCCGACTGCGGCTGTTGTTGACCGGCATCCCGGTCCGGCATCCTATGCAACTCGACAGTTCGACCGCTGCGTCCCGGCCATGACCGACCCCCAACAGCCAGCCTCCGGGACCGCCCGCCAACGCGTGGTGATGATCACCGGCATGTCCGGCGCCGGCCTGTCCACGGCATTGAAGGTGATGGAGGATCTGGGCTACGAGGCGGTGGACAACCTGCCCCTGTCCCTGGTCGGCACGCTGGTCGAGCAGACCGGCACGACCGGATCCCCCGTGGCGGTGGTGGTGGACAGCCGCAACCGCGCCTTCAATGCCGAGGCGCTGGAGGCGGTCGCGGACGCACTCCGCCGGGACCCGCGGCGGGACGTCCACCTGCTGTTCCTGGACTGCGCGGACGATGTGCTGCAGCGCCGGTTCACCGAAACCCGCCGGCGGCACCCGCTGGCGGTAGACCGGCCGGTCAGCGACGGCATCCAGCGCGAGCGCCGGATGATGGCCCGCCTGCGTGACGACGCCACACTGGTCCTGGACACCACGGGCCTTGCCATCCCCGACTTCCGGCGGATCCTGCAGGGGCACTACCGGCTGGATTCGCAACCCGGCCTGTTCGTGTTCGTGCAATCCTTCAGCTTCAAGCTCGGCCTGCCGCGCGATGCCGACCTGGTGCTGGACGTGCGCTTCCTGGCAAACCCGCACTGGGTGCCGGAACTGCGGCCGCTGACCGGCCTCAACCGCGAGGTCGCCGCCTATGTGGAAAGCGACTCCGGCTTCGCGATCTTTTGGGAGCGGCTGACCGCCCTTCTGGAGCCTCTGCTTCCGCGCTATGCGCAGGAAGGGAAAAGCTATCTAACCATCGCCGTCGGCTGCACCGGCGGGCGGCACCGGTCGGTCTACACGGCCGAGCGGATCCGCGCATGGCTGGCCGACCAGGGTTTCAGGACGGGCCTGACCCACCGGGATATGGAGCGCGGTGGCGCAAGAAAGGGCTGAGGAGGCATGGTGTCCGTACAGAAGGCAATCGGCCAAGGGACATCCGGCCAAGGGGTGTCCAGCCACGGGCGGGCAAGCCTCGGCGAACCAAGACAGTGGATGGCGATTTCATGATCGGCATGGTTCTGGTCACGCATGGGCGTCTGGCGGAGGAGTTCATCGCCGCGCTCGAACATGTGGTGGGCGAGCAGGAGCGCGTGCGCGCCATATGCATCGGCCCGAACGACGACATGGAGGCGCGCCGGGCCGAGATCGTCGCGGCGGTGGGCGCGGTGGACGGCGGGAAGGGCGTCGTGCTGTTGACCGACATGTTCGGCGGCACCCCATCGAACCTGGCGATCAGCGTCATGAGCAAAGGCAAGGTCGAGGTGATCGCCGGGGTCAATCTGCCCATGCTGATCAAGCTGGCCAGCGTGCGCCGTACCGAAACGCTGGCGAACGCCGTCGGTGCGGCCCGCGATGCGGGGCAGAAATACATCGCTGTCGCCTCGGCCCTGCTGGACGGCTGATCCATGGATTTCGACAACCAAGCCCCGCCCGGACCGGTGGACGCCGAGGCGACGGTCGTGATCACCAACCGCCGCGGCCTGCATGCGCGCGCGGCGGCCAAGTTCGTCAAGCTGGCGGCCCAGTTCGATGCCACGGTGGACGTGCTGAAGGGCGAGACCCGGGTCTACGGCCAGTCCATCATGGGCCTGATGATGCTGGCGGCCGGTCCGGGGACCGAGCTGCGCCTGGAAGCCAAGGGCGCACAGGCGCAAGCCGCCATCGAAGCGCTGGCCGATCTGGTCGGGCGCAAGTTCGATGAAGACTGACGCCAAATCCGAGGACGGCCCCACCGGGACGGGGACCGGCGGGGAGGCGCCGCCGGTCCGGGAACGCGTCCTGCGCGGCCACGGGGTGAGCCCCGGCATCGCCATCGGTCCGGCCCACGTGGTGGACGCCGGCCGGCTGCCGGTGCCGGAATACGCGATCCCCGCCGCCGCCGTGGACCAGGAACGCGCCCGCTTCGCCGAGGCGGTCACCAAGGGCCGCCGGCAGCTCAAGAAGCTGAAGACCAAGGCGGGGCAGTTGCCCGAGGCCGCGGCCGAGGAGATCGGCTTCCTGCTCGACGCGCACATGGCGATGCTGAGCGACTCCCGCCTGGTGCGCGGGGTGGACCGGCGCATCGCCACCGACCTGATCAACGCCGAGGCCGCCGTCCAGGCCGAAATCGCGAGCATCGTCAAAACCTTCCAGACGATGGACGACCCGTACCTGGCCGCCCGCATGGCCGATGTGCGCGAGGTCGGAAACCGCCTGATCCGCAACCTGTTGAAGCACCCCTTCAAGGCGTTCTCGGCCCTGCCCGAGGGCACGGTGATCCTGGCCGAGGAGCTGACGCCGGCGGACACCGCCCTGCTCGACCCGCGCATCATCCGCGGCTTCGCGGCGGTGCTGGGCGGGGCCGAGGGGCACACCGCGATCATGGCGCGGTCGCTGAACCTGCCGGCCGCCCTGGGCGTGGCGGGCCTGCTCCAGGGTGTGCAGCCGGGCGGCATGGTGGTGGTGGACGGCGTCAGCGGTCACGTGGTCCTGAACGCCACCGACGCGACGGTGGCCGCCTACCGCGAACGTCAGGAGGAATTGGCCCGCGAACGCCAAGCCCTGCGGCGGCTGGTGAAGCTCCCCGCCGTCAGCCGCGACGGTGTGGAGGTGACGCTCCAGGCCAACCTGGAACTCCCGCGCGACGTGGACGCGGCGGCCAGGCACGGGGCCCAGGGTATCGGCCTGCTGCGCACCGAATTCATGTTCATGAACCGGTCCGACATCCCGGACGAGGAGGAGCAGTACCGGATCCTGCGCGACGTGGTGATGGGGATGGGCGGCCGTCCGGTGACCGCGCGCACGTTGGACGTGGGTGGCGAGAAGCTGGCCGCGGCATTGGAGGGGGCCTACCCCGAGCCGGCCAACCCGGCCCTCAGCCTGCGGGCCATCCGTCTGGGCCTGCGCGAGCCGTGGCTGCTGGAAGCGCAGTTGGCGGCCATGGTGCGCGCCGCCGCGCACGGGCCGTTGCGCATCCTGCTGCCGATGATCTGCAACGTGTCCGAGGTGCAGCGCGTGCGCGAGATGCTGGCGACCGTCATGCGCCGGCTGAAACGACGCAATGGCGTGCGGCTGCCGGAGACGCCCCCGCCGCTGGGCATCATGATCGAGATTCCGGGCGCCGCCCTGGCGGCGGACGCGTTGGCCCGGGTCAGCGACTTCTTCGCCATCGGCACCAACGACCTGACCCAATACACGCTGGCCATCGACCGCGCGGACGAACAGGTGGCCGCCCTCTACGACCCGCTGCACCCGGCGGTGCTGCGCCTGATCCAGTTCAGTTGCGAGGCGGCGTTGAGGGCCCGCATCCCCGTCAGCGTGTGCGGCGAGATCGCGGGCGATCCGCGCTTCACCGCACTGCTTTTGGGGCTGGGCGTGCGCGACCTGTCGATGTCGCCGTCGCGGATCGGCGAAGTGAAGCGCCGCCTGCGCAACATGGACGTGCTGGAGGCCACCCGCCGCGCCCGCGTCATCATGGACCAATCGGACAGCGGCCGGATCGCGGCCCTGCTGGACGACTTCAACGGTCTGGCCTGAACGTTCCCGCCGGGACTTGGCGGTCATGGCCGTCTTCTTCACCAGCGACACGCATTTCGGCCACGCCGGCGCGATCCCCCGCTTCCGCCGCCCGTTTGCAAGCGTGGCGGAGATGGATGCGGCGATGACCGAACGCTGGAACGCGACGGTCGGCCCCACGGATGTGGTCTGGCATCTGGGCGACTTCGCCGTCCGCCGCCCGGCGGCGGCGATGGCGGACATCCTCGGGCGGCTGAACGGCGTCAAGCACCTGATCGGCGGCAACAACGACGGCGCGGACACGCGGAGCCTCGGCGGCTGGGCCAGTGTGCGCGACTATGTGGAAGTCGAGGTGGACGGTGTGCGCCTGGTGCTGTGCCACTACGCGCTGCGCACCTGGAACGGCCAGTACAGGGGGGCGTGGAACCTGCACGGCCACAGCCACGGCCAACTCAAGCCCATGACCCGCCAGCGCGACATGGGCGTGGACGTGTGGGACTTCCGCCCGGTGACGGTGGCCGAACTGACCCGGCCGCGGCGGCCGGTGCGGCAGCCCGGACGAGCCGGATCCCGGACCTGAGCCGGAATCCGGCCGCCAACCCTTTACACCGGCAGCCCTTTACGCCGGCAGCACCTCCAGCAGCCCGGCGGCACCCATGCCGCCGCCGACGCACATGGTCACGACCGCGTACCTCGCCTTGCGCCGGCGCCCTTCGACCAGGGCGTGCCCGATCAGGCGGGCCGCCGACATGCCGTAGGGATGGCCGATGGAGATGGCACCGCCGTTGACGTTCAGCTTGTCGTTCGGGATGCCCAGCCGGTCGCGGCAATAGAGCACCTGGACCGCGAAGGCCTCGTTCAGCTCCCACAGGTCGATGTTGTCCACCGTCAGGCTGTTCCGCTTCAACAGCTTCGGCACGGCGAAGACGGGACCGATGCCCATCTCGTCCGGTTCGCATCCGGCCACGGCCAGGCTGCGGAAGATGCCCAGCGGCTTCAGCCCCCGGCGCTCCGCCTCGTCCTCGCGCATGACCACGCAGGCCGACGCCCCGTCCGAAAGCTGCGATGCATTGCCGGCCGTGATGGTGAAGCCGTCGCCCCGGACGGGCTTCAACTTGGCCAACCCCTCGGGCGTGGTGTCGGGGCGGTTGCCCTCGTCGCGGGCCAGGGTCACCGGCTCTTCCAGGACGGCCCCGGTTTCCCTGTTCTCCACCAGCTTGGTGGTGGAGACCGGCACGATTTCGTCGTCGAAGCGGCCGGCCTCCTGGGCCGCGGCCGTGCGCCGCTGGCTTTGCAGGCCATAGGCGTCCTGGGCGTCGCGATTGATGCCGTAGCGCTTCGCCACGGTCTCGGCCGTGTCGATCATGGGCATGTAGATGTCGGACTTGTTGGCCTTGAGCCACGGATCCACCGCCCGGTACAGGTTGCGGTGCTCGTTCTGCACCAGGCTGATGCTTTCGACCCCGCCTGCGACCGCGATCGGCACGCCTTCGTGCATGACGTGGTAGGCGGCCAGCGCGATGGCCTGCATGCCCGAGCTGCACTGGCGGTCGATGGTGGTCCCGGCCACCGTGACCGGCAGGCCGGCCCGGATGGCCGATTGGCGGGCGACGTTCAGGCCGGCCGTGCCCTCCTGCATGGCGCAGCCCAGCACCACGTCCTCGACCTCGGCCGGATCGACACGGGCGCGTTCGACCGCGGTGCGGATCACATGGCCGGCCAATTCCTGGGCGGAGGTGTTGTTGAACGCGCCGCGGTAGGCCCGCCCGATCGGCGTACGCGCGGTGGACACGATGACGGCCCGGTGCATCGGCATTCCTCCCCATTTCTTCTTGGCGTTCCGATTTTGGCACATGCCCGCGATCGGGACGCAAGCGCGCGTTCGGGCCGGGGCCGTCCGCCGGTCCGAACGCGCGGCCTGCGCAGGATGCCGCCGCTCCGAACGTAACAGAAGGCTGACGCGCCTTCGTGACGCCTCGGGTCCCGCTGGCGGCCGTCCTATATTGGGGCGGCACGGTTCACCTCCCGCGCCCGTGCATGGGAAAGGTCCGCGATGACGATGAAGCGCATGGCTTTGGGCTTGGCCGCGGTCCTGGCGATCCTGGTGGCGGCCGGGTGGTGGTACGCGGACGTGCGGGCCCAAACCGAAACGCCGCCCGACACCGTGGCCGTGCGCATCGGTGACATCGAACGCACCGTGACGGCCCAGGGCAAGGTCGAGCCGTTGGAGTCCGTCGATGTGGGCACCCAGGTCTCGGGCCTGGTCGAGCGCATCCTTGTGCAACCGGGCGACCCGGTGAAGGCCGGGACGTTGCTGGCCGTGATCGATCCCACGGTCTACAAGGCCCAGGTCGCCGCCGACCGTGCCACCCTGCTGGGGTTGGAGGCGCAGCTTGTCGAGCGCCGCGCGATGCTGACGCTGGCGGAGAAGCAGCAGAAACGGAACGCCGAACTCTTTAAGGCGAACGCCGCCAGCCGCGAGCTGCTGGACAGCAGCATGGCCGAAGCCGAGGCCGCCAAGGCCCGGGTGGCCGTCCTGGAGGCGGAGATCGGCAAGGCCCGCTCCACCCTGGCCGCGAACGAGGCCAACCTCAGCTACACCGAGATCCGGGCGCCCATGGACGGCACGGTGATGTCCCTGTCCGCGCGTCGCGGGCAGACGATCAACGCCCGGCAGTCGGCCCCGACCATCCTTCAGATCGCGAACCTGGAAGCCATGATGGTCAAGGCGCAGGTGTCGGAGGCCGACGTCGGCAAGCTGCGGCCGGGGATGGAGGTGTACTTCACCACGCTGGGCAATCCCGGCCGGCGCTGGACCGGCAAGCTGCGCCAAATCCTGCCCACGCCCGAAGTGGTCAACGATGTCGTCCTCTACCACGCCCTGTTCGAGGTGGAGAACGCCGACCGCCGCCTGATGCCGCAGATGACGGCCCAGGTCTTCTTCGTCCTGGACCGGGCCGAAGGGGTGCCGATCCTGCCGGTGTCCGCATTGAAGCCCGATCCGGGCGGCAACCGCCATACGGTCCAGGTCGTCGACGGCGACGGCCCCGGAACCCGCACGGGCACGACCCGCACGGTCCGGGTGGGCATCCAGGACCGGGTGAACGCCCAGATCGCCGAAGGGCTGGCGCCGGGCGACCGGGTGGTCGCGGGGTTCGGCGCCACCGCCAGGGGCGGACCGCGCGACCGGGGGCCGGGCCGATCATGACCACGGACCTTCCCCCCCCCATCGAACGCCGGCCGCTTGCCGAACACCGGCCCACCATCGAAGGCGGACCGCTTGTCGAACTCCGGAACGTCGGCAAGAGCTACCGGACCGGCGAGGTCGACACCCCCGTCCTCCGAGACCTCTCGCTGAAGATCTTTCCCGGCGAGTTCGTCGCCATCCTGGGGGCGTCCGGGTCTGGCAAATCGACATTGATGAACATCCTGGGCTGCCTCGATCGGCCGAGCGGCGGAACCTACCTGCTGGACGGGGTCGAGGTCGGCGGATTGGACCGGGATCAACTGGCCGTCCTGCGGCGCGACGTGTTCGGCTTCGTGTTCCAGCAATACAATCTGCTGCCCAATGCGACGGCCGCCGAGAATGTGGAAATGCCGGCCATCTATGCCGGCAGCCCGCGGCGCGAGCGGGCGGGCCGTGCGCGGGGGCTGCTCGACCGGCTCGGCCTGTCCGACCGTACCGGCCACCGGCCGGGCCAGCTGTCGGGCGGCCAGCAGCAGCGGGTCTCGATCGCCCGCGCCTTGATGAACGGCGGCCGGGTCATCCTGGCGGACGAGCCGACCGGGGCACTGGACAGCCGCAGCGGGCGGGAGGTGATGGACCTGCTGCGCGAACTGAACGCCCGGGGCCACACGATCATCCTGATCACCCATGACAGCGAGGTGGCCGCGCAGGCGAACCGGCGCATCCGGCTGGCCGACGGGCGCATCGTGTCGGACGACGGTGCCGGGATGAACGGGACGGGCCACGGGCACCCGGCCCCCGCGCCGGTCACGGGCGGCACGGCGGCGGTTCCCACCGCAGCGGCTCCCATGGGGGCGGTTCCCTTGGTGGCCGACCTCGGCGAGACGGTCCGCATGGCGTTCCGGTCGATGCGGGCGAACCTCTTCCGCACCGTCCTGACGCTGCTCGGCATCGTCATCGGCGTGGGTTCGGTGATCGCCATGCTCGCCATCGGCGACGGCGCCAAGCGGGCGGTGGTCAGCCGGATCGAGGCCATGGGCACCGACCTGCTGCTGGTGCGCCCCGGCGGGCCGAACATGCGCGGCCGCGGGGACATCGCCACGCTGGTCCCGGACGACGCGCGGGAAATCGCGCGCCTGCCGGGCGTGCGCAGCGCCGTTCCCGAGGCCGGTGGTTCGGCGACGCTGCGGTTCGGCGGCAACGACCACCAGACCGGCGTCACCGCAACCTCCGAAGCCTTCGCCGCCGCCAAGAACTGGCTGGTGGAACGGGGCGCCTTCATCCAGGACGAGGACGTGCGCGACTACGCCCCGGTGGTCGTCCTCGGACGCACGGTCGCAAAGGATTTGTTCGACGATGGAACGGATCCGATCGGCCGGTACGTGCTGATCAAGAACGTCCCCTTCCAGGTCGTCGGCATCATGTCCGAGAAGGGCGCCACCCCCTGGGGCAGCGACCAGGACGACGTCGCCTTCGTGCCGCTGACGACCGGCAGCCTGCGCCTGTTCGGCCAGCGCCACCTGCGGTCCGTCACCGTTCAGGCGGCGGACGTCGGCGCCATCAACGCGGTCCAGCGCGAGGTCGAGGAACTGCTGCGCGCCCGGCACGGCGCCGAGGATTTCCGCGTCCGCAACATGGCCTCCGTGCTGGAGACCGCGACCGCGACGCAAAACGCCTTCACTCTCCTTCTGGGGTCGATCGCGGCCATCTCGCTGCTGGTGGGCGGCATCGGCGTGATGAACATCATGCTGGTCAGCGTCACCGAACGGACCCGTGAGATCGGCATCCGCATGGCCACCGGCGCCCGGTCCGGCAACATCCAGCTCCAGTTCCTGACCGAGGCGCTGGTCGTGTGCAGTGCGGGCGGCCTGTTGGGCGTCGGCGGCGGCCTTGCGGCCGCCTGGATCATCGGGCAGTTCGGCACACCGACCATCGTGTCCCTGCCCCCCGTGCTGCTTGCGTTCGGCTGTGCCGCCGGCACCGGCCTGCTGTTCGGGTATCTGCCGGCGCGCAAGGCCTCGCGGCTCGATCCCGTGGTTGCCCTCGCCTCCGATTGATGCCGACGATGACGCCCCGCGCCCTCGTTCCCACGATCCTGCTGGCCCTGACCGGGTGCGGCATGATCCAACCCGCGGCAGGCCCGGGCCGGCCCGACGGCCCCGTGCCGGTGTCGTGGCACAACGGGGCACCGGACGCCGGCCCGGCCACGCCCATTCCCGATACCTGGTGGGCTGGCTTCGGAAGTCCGGAACTCGCCGCCCTGATCGCCGAGGCGCACCGGGGCAATCCGGATCTTGCCGCCAGCCGCCACCGGATCGTCCAGGCGGCGGCCCGCGTCCGGGCGGCCGGCGCCGGCCTGCTGCCCGTGCTCGATCTTTCGGGCAGCGCGTCGCGCGGCTGGCGCGGCGGGGGGCGGCGGCCGGGCGACAATTTCCAGGCCGGCTTCGACGCGGCCTACGAATTCGACCTGTGGGGCGGAAACCAGGCGGGCGTGGTGTCCGCCGAGGCTCTGCGCCGCGCCACCGCCTACCAGCGGGACATCCTGGCCCTGACGCTGGGGGCCGAAGTGGCGACGACGTATTTCCAGTACCTCAACCTCAACGACCGGCTGGAGAATGCGCGGCGGATCCTGGGGATCGCCGAACGGGTGCTGGCCCTGGTCGTGCGCCAAGCCGAACTCGGGGCCGCATCGGGCCTGGAGGTCAGCCAGCAGCGCGTCGCGGTGGCATCCCTGCGCGCCGGCATTCCCGCCTTCGAGCAGCGCCGGGCGGAAACGCGGAACGCGCTGGCCGAGCTGTTGGGCACCACGCCGGGCGCCCTCGCGATCCGGAGCCGCTCGCTGGACGAGGTGGCTTTGCCGGCCATCTCCCCCGGCCTGCCGTCCGAACTGCTGACCCGCCGCCCCGACATCCGGCAGGCGGAGGCATTCATCGCCGCGGCGGCGGCCGATGTGCGGCAGGCCCGCGCCGCCATGCTGCCCGCCATCCGGTTGACGGCCGGCACCGGCTATTCCAGCCCCGAGCTTGTGAACCTGTTCTCGCCCACGGGTTTCCTCGCCACCCTGGCCGCCGGGCTGACCGCCCCGATCTTCGACGGGGGCCGTCTGGCCGCCCTGCGGGACAGCACCATGGCGGAAGAGGCCGAGGCGGTGGATGCCTACCGGGCAACGGTGATCGCCGCATTCCGGGATGTGGAGGACGCGCTGACCGCCGCACGCTTCCTGGCCGAGGTCGAAGCGGCGCAGCGGGAGGCGCTGGCCGCGGCGGAGGAGACCTATGCCCTGGCCGAAGCGCGCTACCGTGCCGGCTCGGCGCCGTTCCTGACGCTGCTCGAAGCGCAGCGCAGCCTCTTCCAGCAGGAGGACGCCCTGGAGCAGACCCGCCTTGCACGGCTGACTGCCGCCGTCGCGCTCTACCGCGCGCTCGGGGGCGGTTGGTGCGAGGACGGGTGCGGCGCGAACCCCTGAAAAGAGAAGGCCCCCCGGCTGCGCCGGGGGGCCAAGGTCATCGTCAGGGAGGAAACGCAACCAATCGCTTGCAGGACCATGATGCCGCTTACCGGTTACATTATGGTTAACAAACCTATACGACTTCGGTTCACGTACTTTCGTAGGTAAACACCATCGGCCCCCGCGGAACCAACGGGTTGAGCCCCGGTTACCACCGGCAGCACGGCCGAACGACAAGGGCGGACGGACAAAAGGATGGCGAAGCACCCGGCGCCGGCGGGTCCGATCCGTCCCACTCCCTCCGATCGCGACCCGGGCCGGTCCCGTCGGTGTGTCCTGACGCTTGCCGCCGGTCTCGCCCTGATCATGCCGCGACCGGCGATGGCGCAGCCGACGAGGGGAAGGCCGATGGGGCATGTCGTGCTTCTGGGGGACTCGGTGTTCGACAACGCCGCCTACGTGGCGGGGGGCCCCGATGTCGTCCGGCAACTGCGCGAACGTTTGCCGGCCGGCTGGCGGGCGACGCTGAACGCGGTGGACGGCGCCGTCATCGGCGGCGTCGAACGGCAACTCGGCCACCTGCCCCCCGATGCCAGCCACCTCGTGGTCAGCGTCGGCGGCAACGATGCGCTGGGCAACGCCGGGATCCTGGAAGCGGGTGCCCGCTCGGTGGCCGAGGTGCTGGACCGGCTGGCCGGGATCCGGGAACAGTTCGAACGGGATTACCGGACCATG
Source organism: Azospirillaceae bacterium (assembly GCA_035645145.1). GTDB lineage: Bacteria > Pseudomonadota > Alphaproteobacteria > Azospirillales > Azospirillaceae > CANGXM01. The sequence continues at coordinate 107,887 of DASQNC010000016.1, forward strand.
CTGCGCCAAGTGGCGGCGCGCGGCCTGCCCACGGCGGTGTGCACGATCTACGATCCGCGCTTTCCCGACCCGCTGCGGCGAAGACGGGCGGTGACGGCCCTTGCGACCCTGAACGACGTCATCACGCGGCTGGCGTTCGCGAACGGCCTGCCCCTGGTCGATCTGCGCCTGGTCTGCAACGAGGACGGCGACTTCGCCAACCCGATCGAACCCTCGGTCCAGGGCGGCGCCAAGATCGCGACGGCCATCGCCGCGCTTGCCACCACGCAGGATTTCCGGCCCGGCCGGTCCACGGTGTTCGTGCGCTGAACGGCCGGACCGGCCCCGGTCACCCCGCCAGCGGCATGCCCAGCATGGCGCGGCGCTTCAGCCACGGGCTGGGGCGGTAGCGCGGGTCGCCGTAGAAGTCCTGCATGGCTTCCAGGATCGCCAGCACCGTGCGCGCCCCGATCCGGTCGCCGAGTTCCAGGGGACCGGCCGGATAGCCGAGGCCGAGCCGCACGGCGGCGTCGATGTCGGCAGGGGTGGCGATGCGTTGCTGGGCAATGTCGCAGCCGATATTCACAATGGTCGCCACCACACGCGGCGCCACGAAGCCGGGGGAGTCCTCGACCAGGGTGCAGGGGTGCCCGCGGGCACCGAACAAGGCGCGCGCCTGGTCGCGGTATTCGGGAAGCGTGGCCGGCGTCGCCATCACCGTCCGGCGCCCGTCCAGACCGAACAGCGTATCGACCGCGACCAGCCGGGCGGGATCCAGGGCCTGATCCAGTGCCGTCGACGTGGCGTCCGGCCCCATTGGGGTGGTGACGATCAAGGCGTCGGCCCTCGGCATCGCGCCCTCGTCCATCCAAGCCCCGGCACCGAGCAGGGCGGCTTCCACCCGTGCCGCCCGGTCCGGCCGGGCTCGGGACAGCCAGACCGGCCGGGCACGGGCCAGGGCCGGATCCGGCACGGGTGGCTCGGGCGGACGCACCTGGGCCCCGTCCTGGTAGCGGTAGAAGCCCTCGCCCGTCTTGCGGCCCAACAGGCCGGCCGCATGGCGGGCCGCCAGGAGCGGCGACGGCCGGTAGCGGGGTTCCTGGTAGTACTGGGCGTAGATCAGCTCCATGACCGGGAACGACACGTCCAGACCGGTCAGGTCCATCAGTTCGAACGGGCCCATCCGGAAGCCGGCCGCCTCGCGCAGGATGCGGTCGACGTCGGCGAAGCCGCACACGCCCTCCAGCACCACCCGCAGCCCTTCGGTACCGAGGCCCCGCCCGGCATGGTTGACGATGAACCCCGGCGTGTCGGCGCACACCACGGCCCGGTGCCCCGTGGCCGCCACAAAGGCGGCAAGCCGGTCCACCACCTGCGCATCGGTGCGGGCGGCGCGAACCACCTCGACCACCTTCATCAGGGGAACGGGGTTGAAGAAATGCAGTCCCGCAACGCGGTCCGGGCGCCGCAGCCCGGCGGCGATGGCGGCCACGGACAGGGACGAGGTGTTGGTGGCCAGGATGGCGGAGTCGGCCATCAACGCCTCCAACCGCCCGAACAGATCCCGCTTGGCGTCCAGCCGCTCGACGATGGCTTCCACCACCAGGTCCGCCCCGGCCAGATCCTCCATCCGGTCGGCGACCAGAATGTTCGACACCGCGGCGTCCCGGGCGTCCGGCGTCAGGCGCCCCTTGGCCATAAGCCCGTCCAGCACGCCGGCCACACCGTCGCGGGCCTTGGCCGCCGCCCCAGGCTGCGCATCGAAGCCCAACACCCGGCATCCGGCCTGCGCGGCCCATTGGATGATGCCGCGCCCCATGGTGCCGGTTCCCACCACGCCAACCGTACGGATGCCGCCCGCCGGCGCATCCCCGCCCGCACCACCCATGCCGCCCCCCTTTGGATCCCTCGTCCCGACGGGGACCATTTCCGGGAATCATGGCCGGCGGCGGGGCCGGACTGTCAACGGGTCGGGAGCGGCACCGCCATGGCACGGCCCATTCACATGGATTGTACCATGCCATGGCGGCCGCTTGCCGCCTGGGCGGGGAAATTGTCCTAACGGCTCTCGCCCAACTCCGCCGCGACCACGCCGCCGGCCGCGCCCATCACCTCGGCGTCGCCGGCCTGCATGGACCGCGGTCCCGATACCGCCCGGGCTTGTTGCCCCTCGGCGCCGACCCATTGGGAACGGCCGGCCTGCACAGTCCCCCTGGCGCGGGCCGCACCCGACCGCCGACCAAGTGCCAATGCACCCGCCAGCAGCCCCAAGCCGGCGACGGCGATGGTGGCGCGAACGGCACCGGGGCTGAACATCCGGGCATTGTTGTACGCCTTGGCGTCGAAGCGGCCATGCGCGGCAAAGTCACCGGGTGCCGGCTCGTACAGGTTGGACACCGTGTCCCGTGGCGTGGGCTCGTGGGTCAGTTGCAGCGTGTACCCCTCGCGGGCCAGAACCCGGTCGCCGAGGCCGGGTGCCGCCATGGTGCCCAGGACCGTGGTCAGGGTCGACAGGCCGATCCAGCGCTCCCGCGGGGCGGCGATCGCGGCATCCACGACCTGCACGGCGACCGCCTCGGGCTGGTAGATGGGTGGCACGGGCTGGAACCGGCGGCCCATCTTGTTGGTGGACCATTCGAATTGCGGCGTGTTCATCGCCGGCAGCTGCACCATGGTCAGCTTGACGTTGCTGCTCTCGTGCCGCAGTTCGGACCGCAGTGCGTCGGTGAACCCGCGCACGGCGAACTTCGCACCGCAATAGGCCGTCTGCATCGGGATCGCACGGTAGGCCAGGGCCGAGCCGATCTGAACAATGGTGCCGTGGTCGCGGGGGCGCATATGGCGCAGGGCGGCCATGGTCCCGTGCACCTGACCCAGGTAGATCACCTCGGTCGCCCGGCGGAACTCGCCCGGCGTGATGTCCTCGAACTCCGCAAACAGGTTGGTCGCGGCGTTGTTGATCCAGATGTCGATGCCGCCCAGCACATCGGCCGCCTGGTCGGCCGCGCGGAACAGGGCGCCGGCATCGGCCACATCGGCCACCAGGGCCAAGCCGCGCGCGCCGGTCGCCTGCACCTCCTCCAGCGCGTGGCGCAGCCGCTCGCGCCCGCGCGCGACCAGTGCCACGTTCCAGCCGCGGCGGGCGAACTCCAACGCGATCGCCCGCCCCAAACCGGCCGAGCCCCCCGTGACCACCACCGTCCCGGTCGCCGAACCCGAAGTCCCCCGCGCCATCGCAACCTCCTCCTGCGCACGTCCGCACTCCTCTGGAACACGCAAGACGGACGGACGTCGCGGGTGCCCGCACACGGGTAAGACGGATCCAACGCCCGGCGCGATGCCGCCCCCCCTCGCGACCATGGGGGGCTACCGGGAATGGTCGCCCCCGTCCCCCTTCGCACCCGGACTTTCCGGCCCCGATCCGCGTTGAGTCCGGACAGGCGGCACTTTTCGGGCCGGAGGTGGACCATGCTTTCGAAGGAGGGGTTGGAGAGGCGCGTTTCCCGGGGATCGGGCAAAATGGCGGTGCTGGCCGGACTGCTCATGCTGGCGGCCGTGCCGGCCGGCGCACAGGATGGCACCGGCGGGCTGTTCGAATGGCGGGGACGTGGCGCGGAGGCGCGGCACCTGTCCCCGGACGACACCCCGGGTCTTTTCGAACACGGGCGTCGGCGGGACGGATCCGCCGGATACGTGATCCTGGACCGCACCGGCCGCCCGGTCGGCACGGTGGACCGCACAGATGGCCTATCGGGCGGCCTGTCGGGGATCTTCGTGCCCGACCGGTACGCCCGCCTCTTCGACCCCGATCCGCGCGACCGTCGCGACCGCCTCGGCGACCTGTTCCCGCACCGCCCGTTCGATCCATTCGACCGGTCCTTCGGAGGGGACCGGTTCGGACGCGGCATCTTCGACGATTTCGTCGTGCGGGATCGGCGGGGCCGCGCGGTCTACACCATCGAGCCGCGAACGGGCGGGCGCTTCGTGATCCGCGACCGCGACGGACGGCGGGTGGGCCGGATCGTCCCGCGTTGACACTCACCGTCCGCCGCGGCGCGGCCGTTTGGCCGGGACGCGGCGGTGGCGGGCACGCAGGCGGCGCACATTGGCCCCGGCCGCCAAGTGGACCGGGGCGACCGCGGCCAACAGGGCCCCGGCGGCCGCATCCGCGGTCAGGCGCACGAGTTCGATCCGTCCCATGGCGCAGCGGACCGCATGGGCGGGCCATGCGGTCCACGGCGGGAAGGGCACCATCCATGCACTGGCCAATGCCGCTTCCCGCCGCATCTGCCCAGCCCATGCCTCGGCCAGGAGTGGGATGGTCCGTACCCACGTCTGGGCGGCTGCGGCCCCCGCGCGGGTGCCGGCGGCCACCTTCTCCTCCACCATGCGGCGCAACTCCGGCCCGTGGTCGCCGTGCGGATTACCGGCCAAGGTGGTCAGCCGCCGGGCGATGACTTCGGCGGCGGCGAGGCCCAGGGCGCCACTGCGCAGCGCAAGCCTGTGTCCGGCATGATATCGGCGGGTATGGGGCATCGGGATGGCCTGACCGTCCGTCCGGTTGGGATGTGGGCGGCTGTCGGCATCAGTCGGCCGCATCCAGGAAATATCGGTCCATGGCGCTGTCGAGCGGCGGCAGGATCAGGCCGCGCTCGCTGGACAGGACCGTGGCGCGCCGCTCGCCCCCGTCCACCCGCGCGACCTTGGATGCATCGACCCCGGCCGTCCTGGCGGCGCGCACCGCCAGCTCGTACCAGGACACCTGGCCCTGGTTGGCGAGATGCCAAACCCCGGTGGCCCCATCGATCAGCAGGTCGAGCGTGGCATGCACCAGGTCGGGAACGTAGGTGGGCGACACCTCCGCATCCGATGCGGCTTCCACCCGCCGCCCGTCCGCCAGGGACCGCAGCGTGTGGTGGATGAAATTGTAGCGGTCCCAAGGACCGAAGAAGGCGCTGGTGCGGACGATCATCGCACGGGGATGGACGGCGGCCACCTGGCGCTCCGCCTCGGCCTTGCTGGCCCCGTACACGCCTTCGGGGCTGGTCCTGTCGCTCTCCACATAGGCGCGGCCGAGCCGGCCGTCGAACACCAGGTCGGAGGAGAAGGTGACGTAGGGTATGCCCGCCGCGGCGCACGCCTCGCCCAGGACCGCGGCACCGACGACGTTCTCGCGGAAGCAGCGTTCCGGTTCGTGCTCGGCATTGGCCACCCGCACATAGCCGGCGGTGTTGACCACCGCCCAGGGCCTGTAGCGGGCAAGCGCCGCCGCCACCGACGCCGGATCCGCGATGTCCATGTCCGCCCGGCTGACCAGATCGCAGTCGAGCCCGCGCATGGCACAGACCCGGGCGAAGGCGCGGCCGAGCGTACCGGTGGCACCGGTGACCAGCACCCGCCGCGGCGCTGCGGCGCCGGGCCGACGCTCCCGCGCGACCTCGGACGGCATGTACAGGCGTTCGGGCCGGTGCCACCAACCCGGCCGGTCCAACACCGGATGGTCGAAGGTGCCCGTCCTGGCCAGCGCCTCGGCCGCCGCCCCCAGGGCCGTGCGCCGTGGTGGCGAGAACCGCACATCGAATGGGCCCGGCTCATAGAGTCCGGTTTCGCGGACAAGCAACGAGTTCCAATCCACCGCCCCGAACATCGACCAAACGGTAACGGCACGCAGGTCCACGCCCTCGGCGCGCAGGCGCGATGCGCCGTTCCAGACCTCCACCAGCCAGCGCACCTGCTCGTCGCGCGTACAGCCATGATGCGCCTCGGTGATCGCCGTGGGCAGGTGGTATCGCTCCCACACCTCGCGCAGGCGCACGTCGATGCCGGTCTCGCCCACCGGCCAATCCATCCGCACGGCCTCGGCATCGGCGTAGCGCTCCCGCCCGTTCCCGCCATGCAGGTGGGACGGGTAGCGGTCGAGGTTTTCGTCCAGATAGCGCTCGCTGGTCAGGTAATGGTTGATCCCGATGATGTCGGGCGTCCCGCCGCCTTCCAGGAACAGTGCCAGGTCGGCCTCTTCGACCCCGGCCGCGGTGAACCCGCGGTACCAGGAATGGGTGCGGTCCACCCGACCGCAGAGCAGGTCGAAGCCCAGCCAGCGGCGTTCGTTCTCGTGCTCGGCCTGGTACGCGAGCCGCGGCGTGCTGAAGGTCTTGCCCATGTCGTCGGTCTGGATCAGTCGCGCCCCCGGCGTGATGCGGCGGATGGCGCGCATGGCCAGGACCACCGCCTTGCATTCGGTCACCAGGCAGCGCAGGAACGTCGCCAGATCGCCACCATGGGGCGCCCAATGCCCGTACAGGCCGCTGAACCGTGCGGTGGTCAGCGGCTCGTTGATGGGCGTGAACATGTCCACCCACGGATAGCGGGCCGCCACCCGTTCCGCATGCCGCGCCAGCATCTCGGGGAAGGCGGGATCGAGCAGGCCGGTGTAGCGGGGACCGCTGCCGTGGTGGACCAAGCCGGCGATGGGGGCGATCCCCAGGTCGCGCAGCCGGGCCATGCGGGCATCGTGCCAGGTGAAGTCGCACTCGGCCGGATCGTCCGGAGCCACCGTTTCCCACAGGACCGGGTAGCGCAGGGTCCGGATGCCCAATGCCGCGACGGCGTCCAGATCCTCGATCCGGTCCCGGTGGCCGGTCTCGGCGATCTGGTCGCGGAAGCGGTCACCGATCTGCACGACGGTGCATTCGAGCCCGCCCCAGAGCTCAAGCCCCTGCGATCCAAGCATGCGCGGTGTCCGTTTGGTGGCGGTCGGGATGGCGGAGGAAACCAAGGTTCGTGACACCCCCTCGCGTGCGCCCCTCATTCGCCGGGGGCGACCCGCGCCTCGCAGGTGGCCCTCCCGGAGAGCGACAGGCCCGTGTCGCGCATGCGTTCGGTTTCGTCGATCCGGGCAAAGGTGGCCAGCGCCTGCCCCACCACTTGATCCATGTTGTAGTAGCGGTACGTCGCCAGCCGGCCGACGAAGTAGACGTCGGGCGTGGCATCGGCCAGCGCCTCGTACCGCTTGTAGAGTTCGGCATTCTCAGGGCGCGGCACCGGGTAGTACGGGTCACCCTCGTCCGACGGGTATTCGTAGGTGAGCGTGGTCTTCGGATGGGTCTGCCCGGTCAGGTGCTTGTATTCTGTGACCCGCGTGTAGTCGTGGTCCATCGGATAGTTCACCACGGCAACCGGCTGGTGCCATTCCTTGTCCAGGGTGACGTGCCGGAATTGCAGCGACCGGTAGGGGAGCTTGCCGAACCGCCAGTCGAAATACTCGTCCACCGGTCCGGTGAAGACCATGCGGCGGAACGGAATTACGTCCCGGATCTCGCGGTAGTCGGTCTGCAGCAGGATTTTGATGTTGGGGTGGGCCAGCATCCGCTCGAACATGCGGGTGTAGCCTTCGGCCGGCATGTACTGGAACTTGTCCGTGAAATAGCGGTCGTCGCGGTTGGTGCGGGTGGGCACCCGCGCGGTGACCGATTTGTCCAACTGCGACGGGTCCACACCCCATTGCTTGCGCGTGTAGCCGCGGAAGAACTTCTCGTACAGATCACGACCGACCCGGCTGACCACCACGTCCTCGGAGGTGCGGATCGTCTCCACCGGCTCGGCCCGGCTGGCGAAGAAGGCCTCCAGTTCGTCCGGGGTGAGCGACAGGCCGTACAGGCGGTTGACGGTGTCCAGGTTGATGGGGATCGGCAGCAGCTTGCCGTCCACCTGCGCCAGCACCCGGTGTTCGTACGGACGCCAGTCGGTGAAGCCCGAGAGGTAGTCGAACACCGTCTGCGAATTGGTGTGGAAGATATGCGGACCGTACTGGTGCATCAGCACGCCCGCGGCGTCGTGCCGATCATAGGCGTTGCCGGCAACATGCGGCCGACGGTCGATCACCAACACCTTCTGGCCACGCTGGCTGGCCAAGCGTTCGGCGATGACGCTGCCGGCGAAGCCGGCGCCCACGACAAGCCAATCAAACACGGGCGGCCCCCTTCGATTTGGATGCGACGACGGCGGACGTCGCACGGGTGCGCTCGCTCCTCTGCCCACCCTGGGCCATGGCGTCCTGCACCAGGGCGTCCATTTCGGACCAAGTGCGATCCCAGGACATCGTGCCCAGGAACCGGTCGACCCGCTCCAGCCACGAGCCCTTGGGCCGCTGGAGCAGGTGCGCGGCCTTCCGCACCGCGTCCTCGGGGTCGGACGCGATCTCGACCAGCCCGGCTTCGCCATAGGGTCGAACCACATCGGTGATCCGGGTCGAAACGACGGGCACGCCGGCCGCCAGGAACTCGGGCGTCTTGGTCGGGCTGATGAACCGGGTGGACTCGTTCAGGGCGAACGGCATCAGGCCCACGTCCCAACCCGCCAGGTAATCCGGCAGCTCCTCGTACCGCTTGCCGCCCAGCCAATGGATGTTCGGCCGTCGGGGAAGGATCCCGGGATCGATCTTCACCACGGGGCCGATCATGACGAACTGCCAATCGGGCCGCAGGTCGGCCATGTGGCCCACCATGTCCACGTCCATCCGTTCGTCCACGACGCCGAAGAACCCCAGCCGCGGACGCGGCACGGCGGCCTGGTCGGACGGGTCCACGGCCCCGGCCCGCGCACGCGCGAAGTGGGCGGCGTCGATGCTGCTGGGAAAGGCGTGCACGCTGTGGTGGCGCCCCCGTTTGGCCTCGTACAGGCTCCGGCCGCCGGTGAACACCAGGTCGGCACGATCGAACAGCCGCCGTTCCTGCAATGTCAGCCGGGGAGGGGCGCCGCGGAACGCCGACAGCTCGTCCATGCAGTCGTAGACGCACACATCGGGCGCCAGATGGTCGCTGACGGTCAGCGCCATCGGCGTGTAGTACCAGACCACCAAGGGCACATCGGCGTGGCCCGCCAGCAGGTCGTCCACCAGGCTGCGCTGGGCCGCCTCGCACTCCTCACCCCCTGGCCCATCCGGCAGGACCGGTGTGCAAACGACCACGCCGCATGGCTGCCGGGACAGGTCGAGGCGCGGCGCGACATCCGGTTCGAACACCGGTTCCTCGACAAAGTAAACGCGATAGGTCCTGGCCGCCCGGCTCAGCAGATGCTGGGGCCGTTGATAGACGAAATTCCAGCGAAGGTGGGAAAAGCAGACGAGTAGACGGGAGGGGGTGACGGCAGACGCGTTGCCATCGGCGCGCGGTGGGGGGGACATCCGGGCTCCATCGGTGGGGGCATTGCGATGAGATGGCCAAGCCCGCGCACAAGAAATGATGCCGTTTGGCTGCGAACCGGACCCAACTTTCCATAAGACAAACCTGGAAAACGAGAGTCGGTTCCCCACGAATTCGTGCAGGAATTTCCATTACGAAGGCGGGATGCCGCATCGGACGACATATCCCTGACCCTAATTATTTGGAATGACCGGAGCGGGTCCGGGACAACGTCGGATCACATCCGGCACGCGCCGGTTCGGCAACGTCCGGCCGTTCCCGCTTTGAGGTCCGCGGACATCAAAGCGGTTCGAGCAGGTCCGGCACCCGGTCGCGGTCCACGGCATCCTCGAACGCGTCGGCCAGCCGCTCGGTCTCGGCGATAACCCTGCGCCAATAGGCCTGCCGCGCGGCGGTCGGCATCCGCTTGAAATCCCCACGGTCGGGGATCTTTCCATGGGGCAAGGCGTCCAGGAACGCCCGCGAGGGACATAACAACAGGGTGCGGGCCAGATTGCGGCGGTCCGGCCGGCGCCAGTGCAGTGCCTTGTCGAACCAGCCCGGCACGATCCGGTCCGAGAAGTGCGGATAGAGGACGAGCCCCGGTTCCCGGTACGGGATATCCAGGTGGTAGTCCATGATCCCGCCGTCCATGTACAGGCCGGGCTTGGCACCGGCGATCCCCGCCACTGCCAGGAAGACGAAGGGTACGGCCGCGGTGGCCAGCAACGCCGCCTCCAGATTGGCCGCGCTCAACGGAACCGCGTGGGTGGCGAAGCCCGATGCCACGTCGAAGGGCGGTGGGGTTCGGGCGTCGTGCAGCAGCGTGCGTTCGAAGAACAGGCGCAGGGTTTGGCGCCGGACGGCGTTAGCCAGTGCTGCGGCGGCCAACCCGGTCCCGAGACTGACCGGATGGTCGCGCCCCAGCAGTCCCCGCCCGCGCACCGCCAGGATGGACAGGCGCCTGGACGGGTGGGACAGGATCTGCCGCGCGCCGTCCGCGTCCAGGATGACGCGCAGGAAGTGCCGGCAATCCTCGGTCAGCCGGGCCGCGTCGGCCGGCGGCTCGACCGCATAGTCCAGGTAGACGGACTCGAACCGGGCACTGGCCGCGACGGGATCGTCCTGGGCAAGACAAGCGAACCGCCAGCATCCGATCGAGCTGCCGATCAGATGCAGCGGACGACGGCGTGCGCGGAACCAGCGGCCGAAAACCGCCCGGTCCAGCCGGGTCAGCGCCAACCATTTCGGACCTCCCGACGCGCCCGCCACCACATCGAAGAGATCGTCATGAAGACCTTCGGCGCGGATGCGCGCCATGGCATCCGGGCCGGCCAGGAAACGCAGGGGGCGTTGCAAGGGGTGCGTCCGGTGCCGGGGAGAAACGCCCGCACCCTAAATCAAATTCCGATCCGGCGGAAACGCCCGGCCGGTCAGTCCACTTGCGCAAACAACGGGATGGAACACGGGCCGGTTTCGCCCCGACCGCCATCAAGCATCCCCCGCACCCAGCGCCAGCGTCGCTTCCTGCAGGCCGGGCCAATGTTCGCCCCGGTACGGGAACCGGGCGTAGAGGCAGGAAATGACCTGGTCCACCTGCTTGCCATCGGTGGAGATGGGAAGCAGGACCTTGCGGAGGGCGAGCTCGACGCCTTTGCCCATTTTACCCTGGCAGTCGATGCGCACCGGCTGCCGGGATCTTATGCAGCGGCGGAAATGCTCAAGAACATCGGTGCGGAGCTCGGGCCGAAGGACCTCGTCCAGGTACCTGCCGGTGTAGTCGCAGCCGTCGTACTCGACGATTTCGGTTCCATGCAGCCGAATGCGAATCCGGAAGGGGTGCTCGACGTCGAAGATCGAGATGTTGCCCAGCCATGGCCACAGGATTTCGGGCGAAAAGCCCGCACGTGACGGCAGGCAATCGGAACTCCCTTTCGCATGCCAAAGACCGACCAGGGCATCCAGCTTTGCCGAGTCACCGTCCATCAACGTCGGCCTCGAATCCGGCAGTCACGAGGATGGTATTATTTAGGAAAAACATCCAAATCCAAAGCCGGTAATTCGGCGGCGGACATCTGCCGCCGGCAATGCGGGCGGCAGGAGGATTGACTAACCCTTTGGGCGAAGCGCCGCGACCATGTCGCGCGCGATCTCGGCCGGGCTCATGCGGCCGGGCCGGTACCAGGTGCGGGTCCAGTTCAACGCACCCAGCAGGGTCAGGCGGAAGATGGTCTTGTCGATGCCGGGGGCCGGGTCCAGAGCGTCCACCATCTCGCGGAACACGGTTTCGTACTCGGCCCGCTGGGCAACCAGCCGGTCGCGCACCCCGGCCAGATCCTGCGGGAATTCGGGCGTCAGGATCGAAACGAACGAGCCCTCGCCCAGCAACACCTCCAGATGCGCGGCAGCTCCCACGGCCAGCCGTTCCCATGGATCGGAAATGCCCTGGATGGCGGCCTGCACGGCGGCGGCAACCGCGGCGACTCCGGCCGCATGTGCCGCCACGAACAGCTCCTCCTTGCTCGGGAAGTGGTAATAGACCGAGCCCGGCAGCATCCCCACCGCCTGCGCAATGTCGCGCATGCTCGTGGCCTCGTACCCCCTGGCCGCGAACAGCTGTGCCGCAATCGCCATCAACTGCTCGCGGCGATTGCCCGGCCGGTTGTCGGAACCGCCTTCGGGCACGGGGATGGGCATGTTCGTCATGGGGCAACCTCGCGGCGTGCTTTGCAGGCGTCCGCGCCTGAATGCTGAAGTTATCAAACAGCCGTTTGCTATACCGGCGGGCGCAACGGCCACCCAGGATAGCGCAGTGCGGACGTGCCCGTGACATTCGTTTTCGACCCGCCCGGCATGTCCAACGCCATGCCGACGCCGGCGCCTCGGACGCGGGGCAAGCGTTGCCGATGGCCGCCAGGGATCAATGCGGCACCTCATCCGCTCACGGCGTGGCTTCTGCCCAGGTCGGGCGTCCGCGCCCGACCGCCACGGGTCGGGCGTCCGGCGGTGGAGGGCTCCAACCCGGTCGGACAGAGTCTACCTACAAAAGAGAAGTCCGATCGGGCGTGCGTAGCGGATGTCGCCCCACCTTTCGCCCCCACCCGCACCGGCCGGGACGACCTTATGGTCCGGGTGCCCGATACAGCCCCCCATGCCGACGTGTACGCGAAGCTCCTTCTGATTTCGGCCCTGATCGCCTATGCCTCGTTCCACCCGTTCGAAGTGCGGCTGGACGCGGCCGCCTCCGGGTTGCAGGAACTGGTACGCCTCCGCGGGCTGACGCCTTTGCTGGGCGACAGCGTGGTGAATGTCGTCATGTTCATCCCGTTCGGGGCGGTGGCCGCGCATATCCGGGCGTCACCCGGAATGAACCGGGCCCCCCTCGCCGACCCGGTCGCCGGCTGGGTTCCGCCGCTGCTGTGGGGCGGCCTGTTCGCGTTCGCGTTGCAGGTCGTCCAGATCGTCATGCCCGCCCGCCATCCCAGCATGCTCGACGTCGGATTCAACCTGGTCGGCATCGCGGTCGGCATGGCGGCCTGCCGGCTCGCCGGTGCCAAGGGTTTGACGACCGCGCAAATCGTGCCCGGCATTCTCCTGGCGCTCTGGCTTGTCCATCTGACCGCGCCGATCCTCGTCTGGTTCCGGGGCGCCGATCTCGCCGGCTTTGCCGCCGCCGGTTTCGGACCCGGGGCGTTCGCGCGGGCCCTGGTCGGGTGGCTGGTTGCCTGCCGCCTGTGCGCGAGCCTGGGCGTCCGAACGCGGTGGCTCGTCCCGGCGGTTGCCGGCGCCGCCCTGGCCGCCGCCGCGAACCGGCTGTCCGGCCCCGGAGCCCTTGCGGGCGCCGCGGTGGCCGTTGCGCTGTGGCCACTCGTCCGCGACCGGCGGGTGGGGGATGGATGGTTCGGGCTGCTTGTGGCGGCACTCCTGGCTGCGGACACGTTCCGGGCCGTCGCCCCCTTCGGGCCGGCGGCGCGGGTGAACTGGCTGCCGTTCGCGCCGCTGCTGCGGGGCAACGAACTCGGCACTCTGGCCGTCCTGTCCGGCAAGCTGTTCGCCTATGGCGCGCTGCTGTGGTTTTCGCGGGACGTCCGGCCGCGCCCCGGTTGGGCCGGGCCGACGGCGGTTGCGGCCTATGTCGCGGCCCTGGAGGTCGCCCAGGCATGGAATCCGAAGGAAATCGCCGATACCACCGATCCGCTCATGGTGCTGGCGCTCGCCATCCTGGCCGCTCCCGTGCGGCGCCCCGGCATGCCTGCTCCGGGTGCATCCGCCCATGGGTGGCCGGAGGTCCGGAATGCCCCGCCGCACCCTTCCGATACCCAGACCGCACGGCTAGGGCCTCCCCCCCGACCGGGTGCTAATACGCCCGAAACGGAGCAACGCGGCACGGGACGTGCGACCATGGAAAACGGCAGGCCACTGTCACGCCCCGCATCCGCGAGAACACCATGACCCTTGTTTCGATCGGATTGCCCGTCTACTGCGGCGAGAGGTTTCTGGAGCGCTCCATCCGCTCGCTCCTCGACCAGACGTTCGGCGATTTCGAACTGGTGGTCTGTGACAACGCATCGACGGACCGGACCGCGGAAATCGTCCAGGACCTGGCCAGCCGGGACAAGCGCATCCGCTATCACCGGAACGCGGAGAACATCGGGGCGGCCCCGAATTGGAACAAGGCGTTCCGGCTCTCCACGGCCCCGTACTTCAAATGGGCGTCGCACGACGACGTCCATGAGCCGACGTATTTGGAACGCACCCTGGCGGTCATGCGGCAGGATCCCGGAATCGTGCTGTGCCACACCCGGACCCGTCTGGTGGACGAGGACGAGCGCGATCTGCCGCGCCACCCCTCCTCCGGCCACTATGTGGACCGGGCCGGAAACCTGCGGCATGGTCCACCGCGCCCCGGCCGGGCCAGCTCCCCCGACCCCGTGGTCCGCTTCCGCGACACCTTCATCGAGATGGTCCGCTGCTTCGACATCTTCGGGCTGATGCGCTCGGACGTGCTGGCGCGCACCTCGCTGCACCGGTCCTACTACGGATCCGATCGCTCCCTGCTGGTCGAGTTGTCCCTGTACGGCCGGTTCCACGAGGTGCCGGAGGACCTGTTCATGAAGCGCGAGCACGGCGAAACGACGCTGTCGCTTTCGCCCGACCAGCAGGCGAAGTGGATCGACCCGAAGGGGCGCAGGCCGTCGCTGCTGACCCGGCGGCTGCAATATCTCCAGGCGTTGCAGGCGGTTGCCACCGCACCGCTCACCCTTGGCGAGCGCGCCCGTTGCCTGGCGGTGATCGCCAACAAGCCGAATTGGCGCGGTGCGTTGCGCCGGCTTGGGCCGACCCAGGGTGCGACGCCCGCCGGTCGTTAGCGGTTCCGCATCACCAAGCCGGTCGAACGGCCCGGTCACATGGCCACGCCGACACGATCGGCCGGGACGAACACGAAGGGGGCGGTCCCGTCTGGACCGCCCCCTTCGTGTTGGCCGGTTTCCCCCTCGGGCGTCGAACGATCCTCAGACCACGAGCTTGTGGGCGTGGAAACCCTCGGCATAGCCTGTCGGCGAGGCGCATTGGATGCCCCGCAGGCGCAACAACGCCCAGAACGTCTCCTCGGTGAACCACGTGCGGCTCCGCTGCGTGGCGAAGCACTGCATCAGCGTCGCGATCTTCTGCTCGGCCACGCTGCGTTCGACGGGCACCATCAGGTTGGGGTTTCCGAGATCGCCGTCGTACTTGGGGATCTCGTATTCCCAGACCAGATGATTGCGGAACGTGTTCCAGGCCAACTCGCCGAGCACGCGGTGGTCCTGGTGGTGGTCGGCGCGGCGGTGGGTCAGGACCAGATCGGGCTGGAACGACTTGAGCCGCTCGAACTCCTCCTTGATGGCCGCCATCTCGGTCGGGAAGAAGCCGTCCCGGAAGCCGTGCAGGTCGATCCGGCTCTCGCCGGCCCTCTCCAGGAACCGGGCGGCGGACGCATTGGCCTCCTTCGCCCGCTCGCCGGTGGCCGCGAACACCACCCAGCGCACCTGCGAACCGGGGTGGCGCCCCAGCAGCGTCAGCACCGTGGCGCCGCAGCCGATCTCGATATCGTCGGAATGGGCGCCCAGGCACAGGATCCGCAGCGGCGCCCCGTCCGGACGGCCGAAACGCAAGGGCATCATCGAACCGTCACTCCGCCGCGTGGATGACGGTGGACGGGGCGGGTTCCGCCGCAACCGCCGCCTCCGGGATCGCGACCGGGTCCGGAAGCGCTTGGTCGTGCCGCCACAGTTCCCACGGCGCCATGCCACGGTTGTGGGCGACCTCCAGGGTTTGCAGATCCTTGAAGGTATCGCAGCCCCGCCAGAACCCGGTGTAGGGATGGGCCACCAGCTTCCGTTCCCGGATCAACCTTTGGAAGGGTTCGAGCACCAGTTCCTCGCCGGGACGCAGATAGTCGAAGATTTCCCGCCGGAACGCGAAATACCCGGCGTTCACCCACAGGTCGGCTTCGTCCACGTCCCGGATGCCGGTGACCTGCCCCTGCTTGTCCACGTCGACGAAGTGCATCGACACGCTCGGCCGCGCCGCCATGAACGCGCCGACCGCATCGGTCCCCTTCAGGCGCCCGATCACATCGTCCAACGGGCAGTCGGTCAGGCCGTCGCTGTAGTTGGCGAGGAACATCGGATCGTCGCCGAGGAACGGGCGAACCGCCCGCAGCCGCTCGCCGATGTTCGACTCAAGGCCGGTCTCGACAAAGGTGATCCGCCAATCCTCGATGTCGCGGCGCAGCAGTTCGATCTTCTGGCCGCCCTCGGACAGGACGAAATCGTTGGACAGGCACTCGTTGTAATTCAGGAAGAATTCCTTGAAGACGTGGCTTTTGTAGCCCAGGCACAGGATGAAGTCCTTGTGCCCGTGGTGCGCGTAGTACTTCATCAGGTGCCAAATGATTGGGCGGTTGCCGATGGGGACCATCGGCTTCGGCAGGGCCTCCGAGTAGTCGCGCATGCGAAGGCCGTACCCGCCGCAGAAAAGAACCACCTTCATGTCCAGGCCCTCGATGGGATCAATCAATGATCAACGGTTCCGGGATGGGCACGATGAAGCGTCCGCCCCAATCGCGGATGTGCGATAGCTGGCGCATGATCTCGTCCTTGAGGTTCCAAGGCAGGATCATGACGTAGTCCGGCCGCACGAGGTCGATCCGTTCCGGCGGGTGAACCGGGATCCGCGTCCCCGGCAGGTAGCGGCCGTGCTTGTAGGGGTTGCGGTCCACCGTGAAGTCGATGAAGTCGGTCCGGATGCCGCAATAGTTCAGCAAGGTGTTCGCCTTGCCCGGCGCGCCGTAGCCGACGATGGTCCGGCCTTCCCGCTTCAGGCGGATGAGCAGGTCCAGCAGCCGGTGCTTGGTCTCGCGCACCTTCGCGTCGAACCGGGCGTAGGCGGCCAGGCTTTCCAGGCCCGCCGCACGCTCGCCCGCCAGCACGCGGTCGACCTCGGCCGTCCGCGCGTGCCGGGCGTCCGTGCGGCAGCCGAAGACCCGCAGCGATCCGCCGTGGGTCCACAGCTCCTCCACGTCGAAGACGCGCATGCCGTGGGCGGCGAAGATCCGCTCGACCGTCCCCAGCGAGAAGTACGAGAAGTGCTCGTGGTAGATCGTGTCAAACTGGTTGCCTTCGATCAGGCGCTGGAGGTGCGGAAACTCCAGCGTCAGCACGCCGTCCGGCTTGAGGATCATGGACAGGCCGCCGACGAAATCATTGAGGTCGGGCACCTGGGCCAGCACGTTGTTGCCGGCCACCAGGTCCGCCCGCCGCCCCTCGGCGACCAGCCTGGCGGCGAGATCCCGGCCGAAGAAGGCGACCAGCGTCGGCACGCCCACGGCCTCGGCCGCCTTGGCGACATTGGCGGCCGGCTCGATCCCCAGGCACGGGATCCCGCGCGCCACGGCGTTGCGCAGCAGGTAGCCGTCGTTGCTGGCGACCTCCACCATGAAGCTGGACGGCCCCAGGTCGAAGCGCCGGGCCATCTTGTCCACGTACTCCGCCGCATGGGCCATCCAGGCGGTGGAATAGGACGAGAAATAGGCGTACTCGGTGAAGATGTGGTCGGCCCGCACGTATTCGCCGAGCTGCGCCAGCCAGCATGTGCCGCACACCTTGGCGTCGAGCGGGTGGAAGACTTCGCCCTCGCTCAGACGCTCGGCGGGGACGAAGCTCTCGCAGAGCGGCGACAGGCCGAGATCGACGAACGGATGCAGGGCGCCACCGCAGAACCTGCAGCTTACGCTGCCGCGACCCTGGTCAAATGCCCGTCCCGCAACCGCCTCGACGGGAACGCTGATCGTTTCGACATCCATGCAGGGGCTCCGCAAAACCGGAACGGCATCGTTCGAACAAGATGCGCGGCCTGTGAAGGGTCGCACCCGGCGAGGCGGGACGCCCCTGCCAGCTAATCCGTTCGAACGCTTAACCAGTCGGGATAGAAACGGATGGGACAGGCAACCAACGGGAACTAAGGCGCCCGGACCGCCCGCACGCGGGGGTAGCCCCCATCCCACCTCGCGCATTGGCGCCCGCGTTGGGTAAGGACAGGGCAGCGACCGCCCAGGACAGGAGCCGGCCCCGTGCCGCCCCAGGACCAGACTTCCACCACCGTCCTCACCGCCGCGACGACGGCCGTTCCCGCGTGCCCGGCATGCGGCGGGGGCCGCGCGTCCCGCTTCTTCCACGTGACCCACCTTCCCGCCAACACGACGCAACTGATGCGCACGCGGGAAGCGGCGCTGGCCGAGCGCAAGGGCCCCCTGGACCTGCACGTCTGCCCGGACTGCGGCTTCGTCTTCAACGCCGCCTTCGATCCGGGCCTGATCCGGCTCGGCGAGGACGTGGAGGAAACCCAGGGCTTTTCACCGACCTTCGTCCGCTTCCACCGCGAACTGGCGGCCGACCTGGCCCGCCGCCATCCGCTGCGCGGCGGACGGGTGCTCGAGATCGGATGCGGAAAGGGCGAGTTCCTGGCGCTCCTGTGCGAAACGGCGGACGCAAGCGGGCTCGGCTACGATCCCGGCTTCATCCCCGGCCGCGCCGG
The DNA here is from genome assembly GCA_035645145.1 of Azospirillaceae bacterium. Lineage (GTDB taxonomy): Bacteria > Pseudomonadota > Alphaproteobacteria > Azospirillales > Azospirillaceae > CANGXM01. The sequence goes on from DASQNC010000016.1 coordinate 126,123, forward strand.
CCCCGGCGAGGACCGCATCCTCGTCCACAAGACCCTGTTCGGTGCCGACGAGGCCCGGCGTGCGCAGGCGAACCTGATCGTCTGCAAGATGACGCTGGAGCACATCCACCGGCCGGTGGACTTCGTGTCGAACGCGCACACGGCGGCGGTGGCCAGTGGCGGCGCCCCGGTCGTGTTCATGGTGCCCGACGCCTTGCGGCTGCTGCGCACCTGCCAGTTCGCCGATTTCTACTACGAGCATTGCAGCAACTTCTCCGCCGGCGCGCTCGCCCGCCTGTTCCGCCACTGCGGGTTCGCGGTGGAGCGCCTGGACACCGTGCACGACGACCAGTACCTGCTGATCGAGGCCCGGCCGCTGGCCCCCGGTGCGCGGCAAGGTGCGGCCCCCTTCGGGATCGAGGAGCCGCCGGGGGTGGTGGTGTGCAAGGCGGAAGCCTTCGCCAAACAGGTCGGGCAGGTCATCGAAGCCTGGCGCGCCCGGCTGGCGGGGTGGCGGGATGCGGGGTCGCGGGTGGTGCTGTGGGGATCCGGGTCCCGGGCGACCGCGCTTGCCAACCTTGTCCGCATCGGCGACGAGGTCCGCGCCTTCGTCGACATCAACCCGAACCGGCAGGGCACCTTCGTCGCCGGGACCGGGCACCCGGTGGTGGCACCGGCCGCCCTGACCGAAATCCGGCCGGAGGTGGTGGTGGTGCTGAACCCCGTCTACCGGGGGGAGATCGCCGCGTCCGTCGAGGCCATGGGCCTGACCGTCCGCATCGAGACGTTGTGAGCGCCCGGGCAGCCCCGCCGTTTCCCCTGCGGCTTTGTCCGGCAAGGGGAACGGCGGCCGGCCGCCCCCCCTACCCGCTGCCCCCCTACTCGCTCGAACGCGTCTTCGGCACGTAGGGGCCGTTCATGTCGAAGGTGTAGGCCGTCTTGACGGTCGTGTAGAACTCCGCGGCGTAGCGGCCCTGCTCGCGCGGGCCGTAGCTCGACCCTTTCCGGCCGCCGAACGGCACATGGTAGTCGACGCCCGCGGTCGGCAGGTTGACCATCACCATGCCGGCCTCGCTGTTGCGCCTGAAATGGCCGGCGTACTTCAGCGAGGTCGTGCAGATGCCCGCCGACAGCCCGAAGGGCGTGTCGTTGGCGACCTCCAGCGCCTCGTCGTAGTCGGCAACCCGGATCACGGTCGCGACGGGCCCGAAGATCTCCTCCCGCGCGATGCGCATCCGGTTGTCGGCATCGGCGAAGATGGCGGGGGCCATGTAGAAGCCCGGCGTCGCGCGCTTCAACTGCTCGCCGCCGCACACCAGCCGCGCCCCCTCGTCCCGGCCGATCTGGATATAGCGCAAATTCTGGTCGAGCTGGTTGCGGTCGACGACGGGTCCGATCTGCGTGCCCGGCTTGAGCGCGTCGTCCACCACCAGCGCCCGGGTCCGCTCGGCGAGCGCTTCCAAAAAACGGTCGTGGATGCCCGCCGTCACGATCAGGCGCGAGGACGCGGTGCAACGCTGCCCGGTGGAGAAGAAGGCGCCGTTGACCGCGCATTCCACCGCCGTCTTGAGATCGGCGTCGTCCAGCACGACGAGCGGGTTCTTGCCGCCCATCTCAAGCTGGAGCTTCTTCATGGGATCGGCCTCGATGCCGGCCGCCGCCACCCGCCGGCCGGTGGGCACGGACCCGGTGAACGAAATGGCGGCGATGCCCGGATGGCGCGTCATCGCCTCGCCCACGACCGAGCCCCGGCCCATGACCAGATTGAAGACCCCGGCCGGCACGCCCGCGCGCACGATGATCTCGGCCAGCGCATGGGCGGTGGCGGGCACCGGATCGGCCGGCTTGAACACGACGCAGTTCCCGTAGGCCAGTGCCGGCGCGATCTTCCAGGCGGGGATCGCGATCGGGAAATTCCAGGGCGTGATGAGGCCGACGACGCCGACGGGCTCCCGCGTCACCTCCACATCCACGCCGGGCCGCGTCGAGGGGACCTTCTCGCCGGCCATGCGCAGGCACTCGCCGGCGAAGAAAAGGAAGATCTGACCGGCACGGACGGTTTCGCCGATCCCCTCGGGCAGGGTCTTGCCTTCCTCCCGCGACAGCAGGCGGCCGAGCTCGTCCTTGCGGGCGATGATCTCGTCACCGATGCGCTTGAGGATGTCATGGCGGTCCTGGATCGAGGAACGCGACCAGACGGGGAAGGCGGCGCGCGCCGCCTCGATGGCCAGTTCCACCTGGGCCGCGTCCGCCTGCGGGAACTCCCCCACGACGTCGTTGGTGTTGGACGGGTTGATGTCGGGCGCGGTGCGCACGCCACCCACCCATTCGCCACCGATGTGATTCTTCGCCGCGGTCATCGCCCCCCCCCCTTCGTTGCCCTGGGTGCCTTGCCTCAGGCCGCAACCCCTTCATCGAAGGGTTCGGCCGGCACGGGACCGCCCAGGCGCCGGTGCAGCCGTTCCAACACGCGCGCACGCGCGGGATGGACGAAGATGAAGTTATGGATGTAGGCGCCCGAATAGGCGGCGCCAACGCCCTTGGCCCGTTCCGGCCGCTGGTGGACCTCGGTCCGGAAGGCGGACATCGGGTGCAGACGGCCCTCGTGCACGAAGAAGCCGGAATAGCCGAGCCCGGCGAGGAAAGCCGTGATCCGCTCGCGCCCGCCCGGCACGTGCCGTTCCTCGCTGCCGACCATGATGGTCGGATGGCAGCGCGACAGAAGTTTCTGGCCGCCCCGCAGCACGGCGTACTCGTGCCCTTCCACATGGACCTTCAGGAACGCCACGTCGGGCAGGTTGAGGCTGTCGAGCGTGCGCAGCGGCACGCGCACGGTCCGGCGCTCGAACTCGATGTTCACACCGGGCTCCACCGTCGCCCGGGACGGCAGGTCGCTGCCGCCCAGGAGCGGGACCGACAGATCCACCTCGCCCTCGTGGTCGGACAGGGCGCACTGCATCACCGCGACACGCGAACCGAAGCTTTCATGGAGCTTGCGGGCCAGACCGGGATGCGGCTCCACCGCGACCGTGTACCGGCTCGCACGCTGGATGAACCAGGTGTAGACGCCGACATTGGCGCCGACATCCACGGAGGCTTCGCCCCGCTCGCACATGAGTGCGACCAGCGGCAATTCGAGTTCGCCTCCACGCAGGCTGCGGATGGCTCGGACGGCGGCCTTGACGCGGCCGGGAACGATCTGTGCGAGCAGGCGCTTCACGGAACCCTCCTTGACGGGACCCCAGCACATTACCGCTCCCGCCCCCGGACCGCCGGACGTGCCCGCATTAACCCCGTTGCACAGCCGCCAGGCAAAGGGAGGCATGGCCCGCTCCCTCGCAAGGGATCAAGCCGCAGGGGGGCCGATGGGTGTTCACTGCGGGTGGGCGATACCTGTGAGGAAGGCCATGCGTGTTCTCGTGACAGGATGCGACGGATACATCGGGGCGGTGCTCACGCCCTACCTGATGGACCGGGGTTGGGACGTCACCGGCCTGGACACGGGTTTTTACCGTGCCGGCCTGCTCTACCCCGACCTGGCGGACCGGCCGCGCGTCCTGACCCGCGACATCCGCCGCGTCGAACGGGCGGACCTGGAAGGCTTCGACGCCGTGGTCCATCTGGCCGAACTGTCCAACGATCCGCTCGGCGAGTTGAACCCCGGCATCACCCACGCCATCAACCACGAAGGATCGATGCACCTGGCTCGGACCGCCAAGGCCGCGGGCGTGCGCCGGTTCGTGTACGCGTCGTCGTGCAGCGTGTACGGCGCGGGGGCGGACAGCGTCCGGGAGGAGACCTCGGCACCGCTGCCGCAGACGGCGTACGCGGAGTGCAAGGTCCTGTGCGAGCAGGGCTTGGCGACACTGAACGGCCCCGACTTCATCACCACCTGCCTGCGCAACGCCACGGCGTTCGGGGCGTCGCCGCGCATGCGGTTCGACATCGTGCTGAACAATCTGGCGGGGTTGGCCTGGACCACCCGGCAGATCGCCATGACCAGCGACGGGACGCCGTGGCGTCCGCTGGTCCACGTGCTCGACATCTGCCAGGCGGTGGAACAGGTTCTGCGCGCACCGTCCGAGGCGGTGGCCGGCGAAGTGTTCAATGTCGGCGATGACGACCAGAACTACCGGGTGCGCGAGATCGCCGAGATCGTCGCCGCCGCCTTTCCCGGCTGCACCACGTCGTTCGGCGCCCCGGGGCCGGACAACCGCAGCTACCGCGTCTCCTTCGCCAAGATCCGCAGACACCTGCCGGATTTCCGGTGCCGGTGGCCGGCCGAACGCGGCGCCCGCCAGCTCCGCGACCTGTTCGACGGCATCAAGATGAGCCGGGCCCAGTTCGAGGCCCCGCCGTTCACCCGCCTCCGGCAGCTCCAGGCGCAGATCGACGCCGGCCTCCTCGACCCCTCCTTCTTCTGGCGGGACCCGCTGGCCGGCGCCTTGGTTGCCGAGGAAACCACGGCGTCCGCGGCTTGAAGCGCCTCCCCGCCGTGCCGGCCGCCGACGCATCAACCGGCGGCCGGCACGGCGGCATACGGCGGAACATGCGAGCGGTGAGTTGCGGCAGGGGGGCGCAGGCACAGCCTGACTTCGGGCCGCTGGAACGCACCGGGGCTCTCCGATGTTGCGGAAATACATCCCAAGAGTGGCCCCACCGGAATGCAATACCCGTGCATCCCAGTATCCAGGGCTGCGGCAATTCGGCAGTGTTTACCATAATCCGGAGGCTGCACATTTGCTGGTCTCGGCTGCAAGTCGCCGCTGAATACCCAGCAAAAACAATACTATAGAAGGGGGTAACCGTTCATGCCGCAGAACGGATTGGGGCGCATAGCGCAGATCGTCTCCGAACAGCAGAATAAAATCCTTTCGGAGTGGCTTGGCCTGCAAAAACAGGGCGGCACTTTGGAGAGCGGCCGCATCAGTGAGGCGGAACTTCAAACCCAGTGCCGAACCCTCCTTGGCCTGTTGGTGGATGGTTTGGCGCAGGGCGGCACCGACGCGAATGCGCCCGCCTTCGAACCGGTGATGGAGATGCTGACCGACGTCTCGCGCTCGCGCGCGATGCAAGGCTTCACGCCGACCGAGACCGCCACGTTCGTGTTCTCGCTCAAGCAGCCCTTGTTCAACGTCCTGAACCGGACCGCCGACGCCGCATTCGGGCGCGCCATCGGCGAGCGCGAGGTCTGGGAGGTCACCCTGCTGCTTGACCAGTTCGGCCTTCACACGATGGACGCGTACCAGCGGAGCCGGGACGAGGTCATCCTCCGCCAGGGCCGCGAGATCTCGGAACTCTCGACGCCGGTCGTCAAGATGTGGGCCGGGATCCTTGCGCTGCCCCTCATCGGCACGCTCGATTCCGAACGCACCCAGGTGGTGATGGAAAATCTGCTCCAGGCGATTGTCGATCAAACGGCCGAGATCGCGATCATCGACATCACCGGCGTGCCGACCGTCGACACGCTGACGGCCCAGCACCTCCTCAAGACGGTGGCGGCGGCGCGCCTTATGGGCGCGGACTGCATCATTTCCGGCATCCGCCCCCAGATCGCACAGACCATGGTGCATCTCGGGGTCGAACTGAACGTCACCACGAAGGCCACACTCGCCGACGCCTTCGCGGTCGCCCTGGCACGCATCGGCCGCACCGTGGTGCGAGCCCCGCGCGCCGAAGCGGCCATCGACACCCGCCGCTGAGGCCGGAGCCATCATGGATCGCATTCCGATCCTCAAGCTGGGTGACGCGCTGCTCGTCACAATCCAGGTCGACATGCACGATCGCCTGGCAACGGCGCTCGAGGAGGATCTCACAAACCGTATTGCCGCGACCGGGGCCAAGGGTGTCCTCATCGACATCTCCTCGCTCGAGGTCGTGGACTCCTTCATCGGCCGCATGCTCGACAACATCGCCGGGATCTCGCGCGTGCTCGACGCGGACACGGTGGTGGTCGGGATGCGCCCGGCGGTGGCCATCACCCTTGTGGAACTCGGCCTGGAGATGAGAGGCGTGAGGACGGCGCTCAACGTCGAGCGGGGCATGGCGCTCATCAATCGACGGCTTGATGGGGGCGACCATGACGGCGCAGCCGCAGGGGACGCCGGTGACCACGAAGAGGGATGATGCGGGATCGCCAACGGCCCGGCTCGACGTCCGATCCCCCGACGACGTGGTCCGGGTGCGCCAGGAGGTGCGGTCGCGCGCCGTTGCCGCAGGTCTTGGAATCGTCGATCAGACCAAGATCGTGACCGCCGCCAGCGAGCTTGCCCGCAACACGCTCGATTACGGCGGAGGCGGCACCGTGCGCATCGACCTTGTCCGGGAAGGTGGCCGGCGCGGCGTACGGATCACCTTCGAGGACCAGGGACCCGGCATCCCCGACATCGAGCAGGCGCTCAAGGACGGCTTCACGACCGGCAGCGGCCTGGGTCTGGGGTTAGGGGGTGCCAAACGCCTTTCCAACGAGTTCTCCATCGAGTCCGCCCCCGGACGGGGCACACGCATCGTGATCGCACGTTGGAACAGGTCATGATCGTCGTACCCGTGCACGAACAGAACCAGGTCGCCGCGGCGCGCCGCGCCGCGGTCGAGTTGGCCCAGCGCGCCGGCTTCACCGAAACGGCCGCCGGCCGGGTTGCGATCGTGGCGACCGAACTCGCAACCAACCTGGTCAAGCACGGGCGAGGCGGACGTCTGCTCGCCGGGCTCTCCGATGTGGTCGGAGATGCGGGAAACACAGGGGTCGATCTGATCGCAATCGACAAGGGCCCGGGCATCGCCGACGTGGCCGCCGCATTGCGCGACGGCTTTTCGACGGCTGGCAGCGCCGGCCACGGGCTGGGAGCCGTCCGACGCCAGGCGCACGCATTCCACATCTACACCCACCCTGGCGCCGGCACCGCCATTCTGGCCCGGCTCGAAGCCGGCCAGCCGCCATTGCAGCGGTGGGCGGCGCATGCCCCGGATTCCGGCGATATCAATACGCCCGCCCCCCATCCCGAAGCGGGTGCCGTATGCGCGCCCAAACTCGGGGAGGAGGTCTGCGGGGACGACTGGCATGTGAACCCCATGCCCGGGCCAGCCTCCGGAATCGGTCCAACGGCAATGGTCGTGGACGGCCTCGGCCACGGCCCGCAGGCGGCCGAGGCGGCGGCCGCTGCCGTGCGCCTGTTCAAACGATACGCAGGCCATCCCCCGGCCGCCATCATGGAAACCCTCCATGCGGGTCTCCGCGCGACGCGGGGCGCGGCCGTATCGATTGCGCGGTTCGACGGCAAGCGCCGTGTCGTGGTGTTCTGCGGGGTCGGCAATGTGGCCGGCGCCCTTGTCTCGCGCACCACCGGGAACGCCCACCGCCTGCTGACGTACAACGGGACGGTCGGCCATGCCGTGCGACGCATCCAGGAGGTTCAATACCCGTACCCCGACGCGTCGGGGAGGCCGATGATCATCCTCCACTCGGATGGGATCAGCACGAACTGGTCGCTCGACGCCTATCCCGGCCTCGCCACCGCGCATCCGCGTCTGATTGCCGCCGTCCTTTACCGCGATTTTTCGAGGGATCGGGACGATGCAGCGGTGCTCGTCGCCCTTGGCCCAGGCGGAGGACCAAGCCAATGAGACAGCAGCATTGGCCGATCCTTGCGGTTGCCATCGCGTCCGAGACGGACGTGGTGACCGCCCGGCAAAGGACGCGGCGGGTCGCCGAATTCCTCGGCTTCGACATACAAAACCAGACCCGGATCGCCACCGCGGTCTCGGAGATCGTGCGCAATGCGATCGAGTATGCCGGCGGCGGCAGGATGGAATTCGCCCTGCGCGCCACCGAGCCGCTGCCGGCGCAACGGCAACGGCTGGTGGTGCGCATCGCCGACGACGGTCCGGGCATCGGCGACATCGATGCCGTTCTGGAAGGCCGGCACCGATCGGAAACCGGCCTGGGCATTGGGATCCTGGGGGCCCGACGCCTGGTCGACGCCTTCACGATCGAGACCGGGCCGGGCGGCGGCACCGTGGTCGAGATCGCGAAGGATCTGCCGCACCGGCTGCCGCGCCTGACCCGCAAGGATCTCGACGCGCTGGTCGCCGAACTGGCGCGGGAGCAGGCCCTCGACCCCATGGGGGCATTGCGCGAGCAGAACCGCGAGCTGGCGCGCAGCCTCGACGAGCTCAGCACCCGCCAGGAGGAACTTGCCCGCCTGAACCGGGAACTGGAGGACACCAACCGCGGCGTTGTCGCGCTCTACGCCGAACTCGATGCGAAGGCCGAGCAGCTGCGCCAGGCCAGCGAACTCAAGTCGCGGTTCCTGTCCAACATGAGCCACGAGTTCCGGACCCCCCTCAACTCGATCCTGGCACTCTCGCGCCTGCTGCTGGACCGCACCGACGGGGGCCTGTCGGAGGAGCAGGAGCGGCAGGTCAGCTATATCCGGAAATCGGCCGAAAGCCTGACGGAGCTGGTCAACGATCTCCTGGACCTCGCCAAGGTCGAAGCCGGGAAAGTCGATATCCGGCCGACCACCTTCAGCATTGCCGAACTCTTCGGTGGCCTGCGCGGCGCACTCAGGCCGTTGAAGACGAACGAGGCGGTGGAACTCGTCTTTGTGGAACCACCGGCCGATATTCCCCGGCTCTCGACCGACGAGGCGAAGGTCGCGCAGGTGCTGCGCAACTTCGTCTCGAACGCGCTCAAGTTCACGCCGACGGGCGAAGTGCGTGTCTCCGCCGTCCATGACGGCGAAACGGACCAGATCCTGTTCACCGTCGCCGACACGGGGATCGGCATCGCACCGCAGGACCAGCCGCGCGTCTTCGAGGAATTCACCCAGATCGACAGTCCCCTTCAGAGGGCGGCGAAGGGGACGGGGTTGGGACTGTCCCTGTCACGCCGGCTGGCGGAACTGCTGGGAGGCGAGATCCGCCTTGAGAGCGAACCGGGCCGCGGCTCGATCTTCACCCTGGCGATCCCGCGGGTCTTCCGCGACACCCCGGACGATGTCCCGTCGGCCGCCACAATGGTGGATGCGGGGCCGTCCCACCGCAATGCACGCGTACTCATCGTCGACGACGAGGAGGCGTTCCGGTACGTGCTGCGCCAAATGATAAACGGGGCAGGCGACGATGGACCGGCATACGACATCATCGAAGCGGTGGACGGGGTCGAAGCCCTGCAGTTGGCGCATGCCGAGCCCCGGCCCGACGCCATCCTGCTCGACCTCCAGATGCCGCGCCTCGACGGCTATGCTGTCCTGAACACGCTCGCATCCACGCCCCAGACCCGTGACATGCCTGTCATTGTGGCAACCTCGTCCATGGTGACCCCGGACGTTGCGGCGCATCTCACCCACGCCCGCGCCATCCTGGCCAAAAGCGCGCTCACCCGCGAGACGCTGGCGGCGGTGCTGCGTGATGCCGTCCCCATGAGCCGCATATCCGAGCGGCGGATCTGACCCATGTCCGATCGCAAACGCTTCCTCGTCCTCAACGTCGACGACAACGAGCCGGGCCGCTACGCCAAAACCCGGGCCCTGCTCCAACCCGGTGACATAGACGTGATCGAGGCGGCGACCGGGACGGAAGCCCTGCGCCTCGTCCGGGAGCGACGCCCGACCCTGGTGCTGCTCGACGTCAAGCTCCCCGATATCAGCGGGCTTGAGGTCTGCCGCATCATCAAGCGGGACCACCCGGACATCTTCGTCCTGCAGATTTCGGCCTCGTTCGTCACCGGCGGGGATCGCACACGCGGGCTCGATGCGGGCGCGGACTCCTATCTCACCCAGCCGGTGGAGCCGAACGAACTCGTCGCGTCCGTGCGCGCGCTCCTGCGCATCCGCCAAGCCGAGGCGCAATTGCGCGAGAGCGAGGAGCGCCTGCGCCTCGTCGTCGACAGCGCCACCGACTACGCGATCATCACCGTGGACGCGGATGGTCGGATTGCAAGCTGGTCGGCGGGCGCCCAGGCCATCCTGGGCTGGACCGCGGCGGAGGCGATCGGGCAACGCACCGACATGATCTTCACACCCGAAGACCGTGCGGCCGGTGCGCCCGAAGCGGAGCTCCGGACCGCCATCGACGAGGGCTGCTCCCGCAACGAGCGTTGGCACCTCCGCCGGGACGGCGGCATCGTGTTCATGAACGGCTCGGTGCACCCCCTGTTCGATGCCGCGGGGGTCCACCGCGGCTATCTCAAGGTGGCGCGGGACGAGACCGAACGGCGGCGCGTCACCGAAGCCCTCGCCGAGAGCAAGGCGCAGCTGGTGACACTGGTCGAGCATCTGCCGGTCGGCATCAACTTCGTGGACAAGGACGGCAACACGCTGCTGACCAACCCGGCGTTCCGGGTGTTTTTGCCCGAGGGGATCCTGCCGTCCAAGCTGCCCGATGCCGAGGAGCGTTGGATCGGCCATGACGAGCACGGGCAACGCCTGACCTGCGACCGGTTCCCCGGCGCACGCGCCCTGCGTGGCGAGACGGTTCCCGGAACCGAATTGCTGCATCGGGCACCGGACGGGACGGAGACCTGGACCCGCATGAGCGCGGTCCCGCTGCGCGATACCTCCGGGCAGATCACCGGCGCGGTCGGCGTTATCATCGACATCAATGCGCAGAAACGCGCACAGGAAGAACTCGCCCGCCTGAACGAGACGTTGGAGCAGCAGGTCGAGGAGCGCACCGCGGACCTGATGAAAGCCGAGGCCGCGCTGCGTCAGGCGCAGAAGATGGAAGCGGTGGGGCAACTGACCGGCGGCATCGCCCATGACTTCAACAATCTGCTGCAGGCCATGCAGGGCGGGCTCGACCTGATCCGCCGGAATGCCAACGACCCCGAGCGCGTGGTGCGCTTCGCGGAGGCATCGCTGGAGGCGCTGGAACGCGGGGCGAAACTGACCTCGCGCCTGCTCGCCTTCTCGCGCGTGCAGAAGCTGGCGCTCGGGCCGGTGGACGTGGGCACGCTGGTGGCCGGCATGGGCAATCTTCTCCGGCAGTCCGCGGGGCCGCTGGGGGACGTGCGCGTGGAGGTGGCCGAGAATTTGCCGACCGCCGTGGCCGATGCCAACCAGTTGGAGACCGCGCTGCTGAACCTGGTCATCAACGCCCGCGACGCCATGCCAAACGGCGGCAAGCTGACCGTGAAAGCGCGCCCGGTTTCGCACGCCGTGGGCGAACCCGACCTCGCGGCAGGCGAATACCTGGAGGTTTCGGTCACCGACACCGGCATCGGCATGACGCCGGAAGTGGCGGCCCGCGCCTGCGAACCGTTCTTCACCACCAAGACCGTGGGCAGGGGCACCGGGTTGGGCCTAAGCCAAGTCTATGCCTTCGCCCGCCAAGCCGGCGGCACCGTCCGCATCGACAGCACGCCCGGGGCGGGGAGCACCATCCGCATCCTCCTGCCGGTGGCGAGAACGGACGGGAAACCGGCGGCCCCGTCCACAGCCAGGATCGAGCCGGACACCGGCAGGCAAGCTGCCGGCAGCGGCAACAGGGCAACCGTGCTGGTGGTGGACGACGATGCGGACGTGCGCCAGTCCCTGGCGGGCATGCTGGAAACGCTGGGCCACCGTACGCTGCAGGCGGCGAGCGGGGCCGCCGCCCTGGAACTGCTGGGCCGCGAGCACCCGGACGCACTGGTGGTGGACTTCGCCATGCCCGGCCTGAACGGGGCCGAAACGGCGAAGGCCGCCCGCTCGCTGCAAACCGGCCTGCCGGTGGTCTTCGTCACAGGCTATTCCGACACCGCGGCACTGAAGGCCAGCGCCCCGGACGCTCCCGTTCTGCGCAAACCCTTCCGTCTGCCCGATATCGAAGCGGCATTGTCGGTGGTTCTGGATAGGAACGCGGGAAACGCGCACCGAACCAACCGCTGACACCGGAGCGGTTGCGCCGGCGGATCCCCCTTTCAAAGCCGGCCCCCAGGATGCGAGGCTCGCGCCCGGCATGTCATCCCGGAACACGCGGATATCGAGGCGCGATGCGGAACGATCCCCTGGACCTTGACCAGACAGCCGGCCATGTGGATGCGAAGCGGGCCCGGTACATCGACCTCAGCGACGAGATCTGGGGATACGCGGAACTACGATTCCAGGAGCACCGGTCGGCCGAGGCGCAGATCGCGGCACTTGAGGCGGAAGGCTTCAAGGTCATCCGCAACATCGCGGGCATTGCGACGGCGTTCCTGGCCGAGGCTGGGAACGGCGGGCCGATCATCGGCTTCCTCGGCGAGTTCGACGCCTTGTCGGGCCTGTCGCAGGAGGCCGGTGTCGCGCATCCCGCATCCCCCACCCCGGGCGCCAACGGACACGGCTGCGGGCACAACCTTCTGGGCAGCGGGGCGATCCTGGCCGCGGTGGCGGCCAGGGATGTCCTGGCGGCCAACGACATGCCGGGAACCGTGCGCTACTACGGCTGTCCGGCCGAAGAGGGCGGGTCGGGCAAGACCTTCATGGCACGGGCCGGCGCCTTCGACGATCTCGACGCGGCGATCAGTTGGCATCCCGGCCCGTTCCACGGCGTGCTCGCAAACCGCACGCTGGCGAATTTCCAGGCCCACTTCCGCTTCAAGGGACGGCCGGCCCATGCCGCCGGCGCGCCGCACCTGGGCCGCAGCGCGCTCGATGCGGTCGAGCTGATGAACATCGGCGTCAATTACATGCGCGAGCACATGCCGTCCGACGCGCGGGTCCACTACGCCATCACGGACGCGGGCGGCACCTCGCCCAACGTGGTGCAGGCGCGGGCGGAGGTCCTGTACCTGATCCGCGCGCCGCGGGTGGCGCAGGCGCGGCAGCTGTTCGAGCGGGTGTGCCGGATCGCCGAGGGCGCCGCCCTGATGACCGAAACCCGGGTCGAGGTGGAGATCGACAAGGCGTGCTCCGAGGTCCTGCCGAACACGGTGCTGGAGTTCGCCATGCACGAGAACCTGACCCGCCTCGGCCCGCCCGCCTTCGATGCCGCCGACGCCGCCTTCGCGGACGCGTTGCGCGCCACGCTGGGGGACGAGGATCTGCAATCCAGCATCGACACCTTCGGCGCCGCCCCGGCCGACAAGGCCAAGCCGCTCGCCGACGGCGTTCTGCCCTACAACGGCCATCCGGGCCCCCTGTCCGGCTCGACCGACGTGGGCGACGTCAGTTGGATCACGCCGACCGTGCAGTGCTGGGGCGCCTGCTACGCCATCGGCACGCCCTTCCACACATGGCAGATGGTGGCGCAGGGCAAGTCGCCGGCGGCACACAAGGGCATGGTGCAGGCCGCCAAGGCGATGGCCGCGACCGCGTTGGACGCGTTCCGGGATCCGGACCTGCTCGCCCGCGCCAAAGCGGAACTGCGCGAGCGGACGGGCGGCCAGCCCTACGCCTGCCCGATCCCCGACGAGGTGCGGCCGCCACCCCTGCGCGGCAAAGCCTGACCCGCACCTTCCGGCGGATTCAGCGCCGCGCGCGCACCGGCCCAACTGTCGCCACCACCTCGTCCCGGAGGGAGGTTTTGACGAGTTTGCCGTTCGCGTTGCGTGGCAGCGGCTCGTCCCGGATCGTGAAGGTCTCGGGCACCTTGTAGTCGGACAGGCGGCGGGCGCAGAACGCGGCGAGATCCTCCGCCGTCGCGCCGGGCCCGGACCGTGTGACGAAGGCATGCACCCGCTCGCCCAGGATTTCGCAGGGGCGTGCCACCACGGCCGCCTCGACCACATCCGGGTGGGCAGCCAGGACGTTCTCCACCTCGATGCTGAAGATCTTGTAGCCCCCGCGGTTGATCACGTCCTTGCGCCGGTCGAACACCCGCAGGAAACCGTCGGCGTCCATCGACCCGATGTCGCCCGACCGCCAGAAGCCGGCCGCGAATTCCGCGGCGTTCGCGTCCGGCCTGTTCCAGTAGCCCCGCACCACCATGGGGCCGCGGGTCCAGACCTCGCCCCCCTCGCCCGCCGGGACCTCGCGGCCATCCTCGCCCATGACCCGGACCTCCGCGCACGGAACCGGCGCACCGACGGTGCCGGATTTGGCCTCGGTCCAGCCGAAGGGCACCATCGTGGTCGGCGACGTGGTCTCGGTGGCGCCGTAGGCGTTCATCAGGTTCAGGCCGGGCAGCTTGCGCGCCAGCGCATCGATGGTGGCCGGCGGCATCGGCGCGCCGCCGTAGGCGCCGACCCGCCAAGCCGACAGGTCGTGCCGGTCGAAGTCCGGCTGCAACAGGCACAGGTTGTACATGGCCGGAACCAGGACGGTGTGGGTCATCCGCTCCCGCGCGGCGAGGGCCAGGAAGTCCGCGGCCTTGAACGCGGGCATCAAAACCAGCGCACCGGCGCACCGGGCCATCGCGACGATCATGGCGACGAGGCCGGTCACATGGCTGGCCGGAACCGCCAGCACCGACCGGTCCGCCGAGGTCAGGCCCATGCACACCTCGTAGTGCATGGCGGAATGGACGATGTTGAGGTGGCTCAGCATCGCGCCCTTGGGGCGGCCGGTGGTGCCGGAGGTGTAGAGGATGACCGCCGTGTCCTCCTCGGCCGCCGGTTCCGGCACGGCCACGGCCCCGTCCTCGAGCAGGGCCGCGAACGGCTCCGCCCCGGGGCCGCCGACCGCCACGCGGTGCGCCAGGGCCGGCAGCCCGGAGGGATCCGGCAGGCGCCCGGCCATGTCCGCCTCGTGCACCAGCAGCTTGGCGCCGCAGTCGTTCAGGGCGAACAGCAGCTCGGGCGTCTGCTGGCGCACGTTCAAGGGTACGGCGACGGCGCCCAGGCGCAGGACGGCGAACAGCGTGACGACGAATTCGGTGCGGTTGCCCAGCAGCAGGGCGACCCGGTCGCCGGCCCCGACCCCGCGGGCCCGCAGTCCGGCGGCCGCGCGCGCGACCCGCGCGTCGAGATCGGCCCAGGATAGACGCTCCGTTCCATCGACAAGCGCGTCGCCACCGGGATTCCGGCCGACGGCCTCGACCAGCAGGACATGGACGCTTCCCGGACGGTCGGCGAAGCAGGCGACCACCCGGTCCCCGAAATGAAGCTCGTGCCGGATGGGCGGCACCCGCATCCCGTGCCAATCCCCCGGCGCGCCCCCGGCCTGCGAAGCCATTGGCCCCTCCCCGTCAGACGGGCGCTCCGACGCCGGCGGACTCCCGCACGCCGGCATTGGCGCCGCGTTCGATCATGTATTCGCGGTTGAACAGGGACTGCGAATGGTTCAGGTCCGACTGCGAGATCACGACCGAAACGGCACCGCCGCGCATCCCTGCGATGACTTCGGACAGCCGGTGCGACAGGGCCGGCGCCACGCCCTCGAACGGCTCGTCCAGCAAAAGGAACCGCGTCCCCACGGCCAGTGCGCGGGCCAGCGCCACCAGCTTCTGCTGCCCACCGGACAGCTGGAGCGCCCGGCGGTCCCGCATCGGCGGAAGTTCCGGCAGCACGCCGTACACGAAGTCCAGCCGCCGCGCCCCGTCCAGGGTTCTGGACACCCAGGTGGGCAGCAGGATGTTCTCCTCCACCGTCAGTTCGGGCACCAGCCCGCGGTCCTCGGGCATGTACCCGATGCCCAGCGCCGCCCGGCCGTGCCGCGGCACCGTCCGCAGGTCCCGGCCGTCGAACCGGACCGTGCCGGACGCGGGCGCCAGATGGCCCATGATGGTGCGCATCAGCGTGGTCTTGCCGGCCCCGTTCCGCCCCACCAGTCCGACCATCTCGCCGGTGCCGACGGTGAACGAGAAGCCGCGCAGGGCCCGCACGGATTGGATCGTCACGTCCAGGCCGGACGCTTCCAGAAGGGTTCCGGTCATAGCCGCTGCCCCGTCACGTAGCGCTGCACCTCGGGATCGTCGAGCACCTGGTCCGGCGGGTCGTCGGCGATGATCCGCCCGCTGTAGAAGGCGACCACCCGGTCGGCGTAGCGGGTCACGATGTCCATGTCGTGCTCGACGAACAGGACGGTCACCGCCTCGGCCGCGAGCGCCCCCATCACCGTGTCCATCATCCCGAACTTCTCTTCGGCGCTGACGCCGCTGGTGGGCTCGTCCAGCAGCAGCAGGCGGGGGCTGCGGGTCAGCGCCATGGCGATGTCCAGCAGCTTGCGCATACCGCCCGGCAGTTCCGAAACCAAGCGCCCCGCCTGGTCCACCAGACCGAAGCGATTCAGGATCTCCTCGGCCCGGGCGCGGCGGCCGCCGCCGTCCGCGGGCTCCCAGAAGGACAGGCCCTCGCCCCCTGCCACCGCCACGAGCATGTTTTCCAGTACGGTCAGGTTCACGGCCAGTTGCGGGATCTGGAACGACCGGCTGACCCCCAGCCGCGTGATCCGGCGCGGCGACAGCGCGGTGATGTCGTGCCCGTCCAGATGGATGCTGCCCTTGTCGGGCTTCAGGTACCCGGTGACCATGTTGACGAAGGTGGTCTTGCCGGCACCGTTGCTGCCGATCAGGCTCAGCCGCTGGCCGGCGGGCACATCCACCGACACCCCTTCGGCCGCCACCACCGCTCCGAAGCTCTTGGCGAGACCGCGCGCGGACAGGACGATTTCGGTCATGTCGACACCTTCCGGTCGCGGACCCGGCCTGCGGCGGTTCCGGGGGGAACCGCTCCGGGCGCCGCCTCCGGCTCCGCCCTGGCCCGTCTGCGCGCGCGGCGGGCCCACAGCGAGCCCAGCCCTTCGGGCAGGAACACGATGACCAGCAGCAGGAACAACCCCAGCGCCAACTGCCAGGTGTTGGGGAAGTAGAGGCTGGAGAAGGACCGCACGAGTTCCAGCAGCACGGCGGCGACGAACACCGCGACGACGCTGTGGTGGCCGGCCAGGATCGCCGCGAACACGAATTCGCCCGATGTGGTCCAGTACGAGAAGTTCGGGTCGATGTGGCCGAGCGTCATCACGCTGAGCGCGCCGCCGATGCCGCCGAGCGTGGCGGCGACCGCGAAGTTCACGGCGACCACGCCCCGCACCGACATGCCGAGGTATTCCACCCGCAGCTCGTTGTCCTGCACCGCCAGCGAGACCAGTCCGCGCACCGAACGGAAGTGGATCGCGGCGAGCACCCCGGCGATGCCCGTCGCCACCACCGCCGTCGCGAACAGACCGTACTCCGCCAGCAGGGTTCCGAAGAACGTCGGGCGGCTCATGTTGAAGCCGTCCGACCCGCCGAGGGCCGGCGACTTCACCAGCGCGCCGTAGAGCACCATGGACATCGCAAGCGTCAGCATGGCGAAGAAGATGCCGCGGTAGCGCGCCAGAAGCGGCCCGATGAGGATGCCGGGGACCGCACCGCAGACGCCGCCCAGCAGCAGCAGTGCCGGCGCCTCGGTGATGCCCAGCCGGTTGAAGGCCAGCGCCGCGGCGTAGCCGCCCGTGGCGAACATGAGCCCCTGCCCGAACGAGACGACGCCGCTGCGCATCAGGAAGGTGATGCCCAGCGTCACCAGCCCGTTCGCCGCGGCCATGGTGCCGAGGAACAGGAGCCAGCTCGGCAGCACCAGGCCCAGGGCGAGCAGGGCGGCCACGACCGCCGCCCCGACCGCCGGCAACGCAAGGGGACCCGCCCGTGCCATCTCAAATCCTCCTCGCGGCGGGCCGCTGGAACAGGCCCTCGGGCCGGACGATCAGCACCGCCACCATGACCAGGTAGATGCTGAACAGCTCGGCCGCCGGGAACAGGTGGACCGAGGCGGCGCGGGCCAACCCGACGATCACGGCCCCCACGGCCGCACCCGCGATGCTGCCGAGCCCGCCGATGATCACGACGGCGAAGCTGAGGATGATCACGCCGACGCTGATCCCCGGCTGGACCGAAATCATCGGCGCGGTGAACGCCCCGCCGAGCGCCGCGAGGAAGGTGCCGAACATGAAGGCGAGGACGTACACCCGCCCGACGTTGACGCCCATGCTGGCGCTCATCTCGGCATTGTGGATCACGGCCAGCACGATCTTGCCGTGCACGGTCCGGTTCAGCCCGAACCAGACGCCCAGGCCGCACACCAGGGCCAGTGCGAGCAGGGCGAAGTCGTAGCCCACATAGAACAGCGGGCCGAACGCCACATCGCCGAAAAGCGAATAGGGTTCGGTCACGTAGTAGGGGTTCACCCCCCAGATCAGCTTGGTCACATCCTCGAAGATCAGGAACAGGGCATAGGTGACCAGGACCAGCAGCACCTCGTTGCGGCCATAGAACCGCCGCAGCAGCCCGCGCTCCACGATCGGGGCGACCACCAGGGCCACGGCGGCGGCGCCCACCAGCATGGACAGCAGCGAAACGACGGGTGCCAGCCCGGCCGTGGTGGTCAGGCCGACGAAGCTCGCCGCCGCATAGGCGCCGAAGGCGTAGAGGCTGCCGTGGGCGACGTTCAGAACCTTGAGCACGCCGAAGATCAGCGTCAGCCCGAGGGCGACGATGAACAGCCACGAAGCATAGATCAGGCCATCCACCACGACGGTCAGGAACAGGTCCATGGGCGCCGTCCGCTGCAACAACGAAGGCGTGCCCCCGCGCCGAAGCGCAGGGGCACAGGGTCAGGCGGAGGGGGACCGGCCGCCTATTCGCACTTCGCGCCCGGGAAGCCGGCCTTGATCCAGTCCTGGCTGGTCATGTTGGGCGGCGGGTTCACGCACTCCGCGTCGAAGCGCTGGATGTCGTCCAGCACCACCATCCTGCGCTGCGGGTCGTAGCGGGTGCGGCCGATCGCGGTGGGCTGCACCGCCTGGTGGCCGTTGCCCAGCGCCATGCGGATGCGGCCCCCGGGCGCCTCCCATTCCGAACCGCGCAGGGCAGCCGCGATCTGCTCGTTGTTCGGCTTGCGGCCGCCGTTCTCGGCCATCGCCTTCTCCACCGCGAGCTTCAGGCCCAGGAGCGCCTGCGCCATGCGGTAGGGGGCCTGCACCGGATAGACGGTGTGCTGGGCCTGGTAGATGCTCCAGAACCACTGGTTCAGCGGCGTGTCCGGCGACATCAGCCCATAGGCGCCGCGGCCGCCCAGGATGATGCCGTCCGGCACCTTGTCGCCCAGCGGCGGCAGCACATGGTCCGCCGCGCTCAGGACCACCTGGCTGCGCCGGAACAGCCCGCGCGGCCCCGCCTGCAGAATGAACGCCTGGAGGTCGCCGCCCCAGAGGCTCGAATGCACGATCTGGGACCCGCTGCGCAGCAGGGCGGAGATCTCGGTCCCGTACTGGCCGGAGCCGAAGGCGGGCAGCAGGTCGGACTCCACCTTGTGGCCGGGGTAGAGCTGCTGCATGGCCAGGACGAAGTCGGTGCGGGAGTCATGGCCCCAGGCGTAGTCCTGGTTGATGAGGCTGATGGTGTCAGCCTTCACGTTCCGGGTCTTCAGGTACCGGGCCAGGGCGACGTTATCCATCGCGCCGTGGGATGCGGTCCGGAACACGTACTGGTACTGGCGCTCTTCGAAGATCCGCGGCGTGCCGCAGTCGTAGAGGATCAGGAGGCGCTTCAACTCCTCGGCGGCGGGGGCGACGGCCAGGCAGTCGCCGGAGCTGACGTAGCCGACCGCCACGTCCACGTTCTCGCGCTGGAACAGGTTGCGCAGCTCCTGGACCTGCTTGGTGGCGCCGCCGTTCTCGTCCACCACGACCGGCTCGATGCGCATGCCGCCGAAGCCGACCTTGTCGTACGGCGCCGGCCCCTCCCCCTTGTTCAGGGCCTCGACCAGGACCTTGCCACCGTTCCAAGCCGGCACGCCGAAGCTTTCCGCGGCGGGACCGGACAGGAAGGTGATGATGCCGATGCGGAAGGTCTCCTGCGCGGCGGCCGGCACAGCCCACGCGGCGGCCGCGAGGGCGATCCCCGCAGCCGCGCCCCGGAGCCAGGTGCGATGGCGGACGCGATCCCTGGGGTGCCTGGTCATGGACGTTCTCCTCCGCTGGGCGGCGCGGCGGCGTCGGCCGGCCTTGCCTTGGGCATTGATTGCCAGTGGGAAGCGTCCCCCTTGACCGCGTGCGTCGGCACCCGCCTTTTCGGTTGGAAGCAGGACGCAAACGGGGTTACCCAGTCGATCCGGGCGCATGGGCGCCCGTCCCTGCGGGCACGCCGACGGTTGCGAGCGGGTTGATGCTTGTGGAGTGGGCGGACCGCGGCCACCGGCCAGCCCCCTCCACGACGCGGCGTTCGGCAACGGGTGGCATGGAAAGGCGCACGGAATGCCGGTTTCGCCCAACTATAGCCCGGACCCCCGGCACGCCGAACTCGGCGAAGGGTTCTTCGACGTCGTGCAAGCCGCAGGGTTCCCGCGGCACATCCTGCGCCACCGCAACCAGCGCTGGGCGGACCGGGTGGGTTTGGGCACGCTGACGCCGGAGGAATGGATCGCCCATTTCGGCCGGTTCGAGCCGCTGCCCGACAACCTGCCCGCCCCATTGGCCCTGCGGTATCACGGGCACCAGTTCATGGTCTACAACCCGAACCTGGGCGACGGACGGGGATTCCTGTTCGCGCAGGTCCGGGATCCCGTGGACGGCCGCCTGCTGGATCTCGCCACCAAGGGCAGCGGGCGCACACCCTGGTCGCGCAGCGGGGACGGGCGGCTGACGCTGAAGGGCGGCGTGCGCGAGGTGCTGGCGACCGAGATGCTGGAAGCGCTCGGCGTCGACACGTCCAAAAGTTTCAGCCTGATCGAAACCGGCGAGGCGCTGCACCGGCAGGACGAGCCGTCGCCCACGCGCGCGTCCGTCCTGGTCCGGCTCAGCCACTCCCACATCCGGATCGGCTCGTTCCAGCGCCACGCCCATGCGGGGGACAAGGAGCGCCTGCAACGGCTGGCCGACTACACGCTGCGCACCTACATGCCCCACGCATGGGTGGAGGATCCGGCGGCCCGCGCGGCCGCGCTGCTGCGCGAAGCCTGCGTCAACGTGGCGAAGATGGGGGCCGGCTGGTACGCCGCCGGCTTCGTGCACGGGGTGCTCAACACCGACAATGTGACGGTGACGGGCGAAAGCTTCGACTACGGTCCCTACCGCTTCCTGCCCGCCTACGACCCGATGTTCACGGCCGCGTACTTCGACCACAGCGGCCTTTACGCCTTCGGCCAGCAGCCGGGCATCCTGAACTGGAACCTGGAACGGTTCGCCGAGGCCCTGACCTTCCTGTGCGAGGAGGGCCCGCTCGTCGAGGCGCTGGAGACGTTCCCCCCCGCGTTCGAAACGGCGCTCCGGTCGGAGGTGCTGCGGCGCCTTGCCCTCAAGCCCCGCGGCTTCGATCCGGACGGCGAGCTGGTCCGCAACCTGTACCGGTTCCTGGCGGCCAGCGGTGCCGCGTACGAGCGGGTGTTCTTCGACTGGTACGGCGGTCCGGCCGGGGCCGCGCGGGCGGACGCCAGCCCGCAGGCCGACAAGTACACCGGCACGGAGTTCGAGGCGTTCAAGGCCACGTTGGCGGCGTACACGCCCTCCGACGACCACCGTCCGGATGCGCCGTACTTCGCCGGCGCGCCCTGCATGCTCCTGATCGACGAAGTCGAACGCATCTGGGCCCCGATCGCGGAGGCCGACGACTGGTCGCTGTTCGAAGCCAAGCTCGCAGCCATCCGCGAAATGGCGGACGCCTACGGAACGGCATAGGCGGCAACGGGGCGGGAAGCGGCCGGCCGCGTCCGGGCGGCCGGCCCGGACGTCATACCGCCGAGCGCATGTGGCCATGCACCCGGCTTGTTCCTCAATCGCCGGCGCTCCGCTTGGTGTGCGCGCCATCCGGCGCGGGGCGCGGTCCCGTCCGCCGCCGAGCGAGAGTCAAAACTCTCGCTCGGCGGTATCAAAGCCGCTCGACGATGGTGGCGTTGGCCAGCCCGCCGCCCTCGCACATGGTCTGCAGGCCCCAGCGCTTGCCGCGGTCGTGCAGCGCGTGGACCAGCGTGGCCATCAGCTTGGTGCCCGATGCGCCCAGAGGGTGGCCGAGCGCGATGGCGCCGCCGTTCACGTTCAGCCGCTCGGGATCGGCGCCGGTGTGCTTCAACCAGGCCATGGGCACCGACGCGAACGCCTCGTTCACCTCGAACAGGTCGATGTCGTCGATGGACATGCCGGCCCGCTTCAGCACCTTGTCGGTGCAGTACAGCGGCTCCTCCAGCATGATCACCGGGTCGCCGCCGCTGACCGCCATGGTGTGGATGCGGGCCAGCGGCTCCACCCCCAGCGCCTTCAGGCCGCGCTCGTTCACGACCATCACGCCCGAGGCGCCGTCGCAGATCTGGCTGGACGAGGCCGCGGTGAGGCGGCCGCCCTCCCGCAGCAGTTTCACGCCCGCGATGCCTTCGCGCGACGCGTCGAAGCGGATGCCCTCGTCCACCTTGTGCATTTCGGTCGTGCCGTCGGGCAGCCGGACCGGGACGGGCAGGACCTCGCGCTCGAAACGGCCGGCCTGGGTGGCGGCGATCGCCTTCTGATGGCTTTGGAACGCGAACTCGTCCATCTGCTCCTTCGAGAAGCCGTGCTTCTCGGCCATCATCTCCGCGCCGGTGAACTGACTGAACACGATGTCGGGATAGCGCTCCTCCTGCCGGGGGCTCTTGTAGTTGCCGTAACCCGCCTTGGTCAGGAAGTCGGAGGAAAGGCCCATGGGCACGCGGCTCATGCTTTCCACGCCGGCCGCGATGACCACATCCATGATGCCCGACATCACGGTGGCGGCCGCGAAGTGCAGCGCCTGCTGGGACGAGCCGCATTGGCGGTCGACCGACACGCCGGGCACGCGTTCGGGCAATTTGGAGGCCAGCACCGCGCCGCGGGCGATGTTGCTGGCCTGCTCGCCGGCTTGGCCGACGCAGCCCATGATGACATCTTCGACCAGGTCCGGGTCGGCGCCGGCACGCTCCACCAGCGCGTCCAGGACCACGCCCGCCAGATCGGCCGGATGCCATCCCGAGACCCGTCCGTTCCGGCGCCCGCCCGCCGTGCGGACCGCGGCCACGATGTATGCTTCGGGCATTGTCCGTTCCCCTTCCCTGCCGACACTGTTGCATGGCCGCCGTGCGATTTAAGGCCGGCGGCTTCTTGCCGGGCAGACTGCCGAACGGTCGTTTGGCGATCAACCCCCACTTTGGCGTCATGCCCGCCCGTCGGCGGCATGGCGGCCGTCACTCCGGGACGCCGACCTTCCGCAGCCCTTCGACGAACACCTCGCAGTGGGCGAACTTGCCGAGGTTGCGGCGGAGCACCGACAGGCGCAGGGGCGGGCCGATGCGGTTGCGGACCTCGATGAAATCCCGCGCCTCCTCGATCAGTCCGAGGTGGCCGCAGCAACTGATCAGGGCATTGTAGTGCCCGGAGTACTCCCCGAACGCGGCCACCGACATCCGCAGGAAGGGAAGCCCCTCGGCGAAGCGGTGGGCCGCCAGCAGGGCCAGGCCATGGATGGACGTGTAGAAGCCCGAAAAGGTGTCCAGCGGGCTCATGCGCAGGGCCCGCCCGGTCTCGGCGATGGCCTCGTCGAACGCGCCCGCCCGCAGAAGCGCCCATCCGTACGCCGTATGGCCCAGCGCGAAGCTCGGGTTCAGGTTGAGTGCCGTCCGGAGTTCGACCAGGGCCTGCTCGTGATGGCCCATGGTGCTGAGGCACAGGCCGGAGACCATCCGGGCCCAGGGATCGCCCGGATCGAGGGAGAGGGCGTCCTGGGCATGGGCGGACGCCCGCCGGTACCCCTCGGGCGTGTCCGGAACCCAGTAGCACAGCGCGGCCCACCAGACGGCCCAGCTCAGCAACGCATGGGCCCTGGCATAGTCGGGTTCCATTTCGGTCGCCTTGCGGAGAAGGGCCTGCGCCTCCTCGTTCCGTTTGCGCTCCACCCGGTTGACCAGGCCCATGGCGCGGACGACGAGGCCCCAGGCGTCGATGCTGTCCGGCTGCTTGCCCGAGGCCCGGAATCCTTCCTCGGCGTACAGGTGCGGCTCCACCGCGGCCACGACACGCTCGGTGATGTCGTCCTGGACCGCGAAGATGTCCTGCAGGTCGCGGTCGTACTTCTCCGCCCAGATGTGTTTGCCCGTCCCGGCGTCGATGAGCTGGCCGGTGATGCGGATACGCTGGCCCGCCGTGCGGACGCTGCCTTCCAGGACGTAGCGCACACCCAGCTCGCGCGCCGCCTGCCGCACGTCGATGGCCTTGCCCTTGTAGGCGAAGGTGGAATTGCGGGCGATGACGAACAGCCAGCGCAACCGCGCAAGTGCCGTGATGACGTCCTCGGTGATGCCATCCGCCAGGTAGTCCTGCTCGGGGTCAGCGCTCAGATTGGTGAAGGGAAGAACCGCGATGGAGGGCGCGTCGAGGTACTTCGCCCCCGTATTGGCTACGTGCCGCGCGGCGCCCGTCGGCGTGCGGCCCGAACCTTCGGCGCAATCGGATCGGAGTGAAAGGTCCGTATGGCTCTCAACGATGGACAGGGTCTTGTCCGAGAAGATTCCGACCAGCAGCTTGTCGACCGTGGACTTCCCAAGCTTGGTCTTAAAGGCGAACTGCTCCCGGGACATCCTTTCGCGGGCGATGTAGTCCCTGACCTTCCCCGCTATCCGCTTCCTGTCGTCCAACATTGCCCCTCTCCGTCTCCGCGGAGGTCGGCCCCCGTGAAACGGTGCGAGTGATTTCCCGGAAAATCCAGACAACTTCCGGGTAGAGGCGCGGAAAAACGCCGGGCGTATACCCGCACCACGCCCGATCAAACGGGATGCATCGTCTGGTGTCCAGCCGATGTACGCAGGTGGGAGGGGAAAGACGATGGCCGGACGATATACGCGGAATCTGGTCGGCACCTTGGGAATTCTGACGGCGGTCGCGGCGGCATCGATGGCCGGTGCCCCGCAGGCTTCGGCGGACGAGGGCAAGGTGCGCAAAGGCCTTGCGATGGCGCTGGGCGGCGGCACCGCCCACGCTTGGGTCGCCATGGGACCGGATGGCAAGGCCGAGATGCTCGGCGTCAGCATGTCCGAGGCGGCGATGCGGGACATCGGGTCCCTGCACGATACGGCATTGGTGCTGCCCCTGCCGGCCGAGGCCGCCGACACGGGCTTCGACCATGTGCTGCTGAACTGGAACCCGCACGGCCATCCGCCGGCGGAGGTCTATGGCAGCCCGCACTTCGACATCCATTTCTACACGGTGCCGTCGCACGAACGCGAAGCCGTGTCCGAGGCGGATCCCGAGTTCCGGGCCAAGGCCGCACGCCATCCGCCGGCCGGTTTCATACCCGAAAACTACATTCCGCCCGAACCCGACCCGGTGCCGGGGATGGGGCTGCACTGGGTGGATGCGAACACGCCCGAACTCCATGGCGCCACCTTCACCCACACGCTGATCTACGGCACGTGGGACGGAAAGGTGACCTTCGTCGAGCCCATGGTCGCGAAGACCGTCTTCGACATGCGCGAAACCGTCGTCGCTCCGGTCAAGCAGCCGGCCCTTGTCGCCGAACCCGGCCGGTATCCGACCCGCTACCGGATCGACTTCGACCCGAACGCGGCCGAGCACCGCATCGTCCTCGAAGGCTTCGAGGCCCGCAGCGTCGACCTCGCGACCCGCAACTGAGCAATGGCGCCCTGCGGCCCCCGGAGCACTTCCCCCGGGGCCGCAGGGTGCCCGCCGCAATTCCCATCGAAATGGGCAGGAGACGGCCATGGCCATCAAAACACAGCGCGTGCTGGTCGTCGGTGCGACCGGCGCACAGGGCGGCAGCGTCGCCCGCCGGCTGCTGTTCGTGAACCACTACTGCATGGACGGCCCCCCGTATGCGGTCCGGGCCCTGACCCGCAATCCCCGGTCGCCCGCCGCGAAGGCCCTTGCCGCCCGGGGCGCGGAGATCGCCGTGGGATCGCTGGACGACCCGGCGAGCATCCGGGCGGCGCTGGCCGGTTGCGATCTCGTCTTCGGGGTGACGAACTATTGGGAGCATCTCGGCGCCGAGGTGGGCCATGGCGGGACCCTCGTGGACGCGGTGGCCGCTTCGGACGTCCGGCACCTCGTGCTCAGCACCCTGCCATCCGCGGTCGAACTGTCCGGCGGCCGGATCGACGTGCCGCACATGGACATGAAAGCCGTCATCGAGCGCTACGCCCGCGACCGCCTGGACGCGGTCACGTTCGTGCACGTCGCCTACTACTATGAAAACTTCCTCACCTGGTTCCGCCCGCAACCCCAAGCCGACGGCACGCTGGCCTTCGGCTTCCCCCAGGGCGACACGCCGCTCGCGGCCGTGTCGGTGGAGGACGTCGGCCCCGTGGTCCAATCCATCCTGGACAGCGCGGACGCGTTCCGGGGGAAAACCGTCGGCATCGTCGGCGACGACAGGCCAGCCGCCGACTACGCGGCGGCGATGGGCCGGGTTCTGGGGCGGACCGTCCGGTACAACCATATCGACCGGGACGTGTTCGCACGCCTTCCCTTCCCGAGCGCCGAAGACCTTGCCGCGATGTTCGATCTGAACCGGCGCTTCATACCGGACCGCCGCCGCGACCTCATGACCTCGCGCCGGCTTCATCCGGGGCTTCTCACCTTCGATGCGTGGATGGCGATGAACCACATGCGCTTCGCTACGCCGGAGCTCTCCGCGGCCTCCACGCGGGCGGCATGATGGCGGATCGGAAATGGGCTTCCAAATTCCCGGCCTGGGGATCTTCCACCCGCCCAACCTGACGCCGGACCGTGAGACGGGCTTGGGCGACTGGAGCGAGGCGGACATCATCAAGGCCGTGCGCACCGGCGTCCGGCCCGATGGACGCATGCTCGCACCCGTGATGCCGTATCCCAGCTACGGGAAGCTGACCGATGAGGACGCCCAGGCGCC
Source organism: Azospirillaceae bacterium (assembly GCA_035645145.1). Taxonomy (GTDB): domain Bacteria; phylum Pseudomonadota; class Alphaproteobacteria; order Azospirillales; family Azospirillaceae; genus CANGXM01. The sequence continues at coordinate 152,862 of DASQNC010000016.1, forward strand.
CGCGGCCTATCTGAAAAGCCTGAAACCCGTGCGGAACCAGGTGCCGCCGGTCGCCGGAGCGTCGGAGAAGCCGACAGCCCCGTATCTCACCGTCGTGATGCCGGACTGAACGGTTCGGGACGGACGCGAAAAGACGAACGCCCGGCGGGACGATCCGCCCCTCTGGTGGGGTGGCCGCCGCGCCGGGCGTTCGCCCGTGTCGTCGCAGGCTTACGGGATCAGCAGCGTGGAGCCCGTCGTCTTGCGCGCTTCCGCCTGACGGTGCGCTTCGGCGACGTCCGTCAGCGCGAAGCGCTGGCCGATGTCGGCCTGCAACGTCCCGTTCCGGATCAGGTCGAGCACCTCGGCCGCCGCCGCCCGGTAATCCGCCGGCTTGGCGACGTGGCGGTAGACGTTGGGCCGGACGAAGAAAAGGGATCCGAGGTTGGAAAGCCGCTGCGCCTCGATCGCGGGCACCTCGCCCGACGCCTGGCCGTAGGACGCCATGACGCCGAACGGGCGGAGGCTCTTCAGGCTGTCCTCGAAGGTGTCGCGGCCGACCGCGTCGTAGACCACGGACACCCCGACGCCGCCGGTCACGTCCTTGGCCATCGCGGCGACGTCGTCCTCACCCAGGACGGCGACATGGTCGCAGCCGTTGCGGCGGGCGATGTCCACCTTGGCCCGCGAGCCGACGGTGCCGATCACGGTCGCGCCCAGGGCCTTTGCCCAGCGGGTGGTGACCACACCGACGCCACCCGCCGCGGACTGGACCAGGATGGTGTCGCCCTTGCCCACCGGGTAGACGCGGCGGAGCAGCATGTGCGCGGTCAGACCCTTGAACAGCAGGGCGGCGGCGGCTTCGTCCGAGACGTCGGCCGGAACCGGAACCACCTCGTCCGCGGAGATGGTCCGCTCCGACGTATAGGCGCCGTCCGGCCCGCCGTACGCGATCCGGTCGCCGACCGCGAAGCCGGTCACGCCTTCGCCCACTTCGGTGACCACACCGGCGGCCTCGACACCCAGCACGGCCGGCAGCGGCATCTTGTAGACGCCCGTACGGAGGTAGACGTCCAGGTAGTTGAAGCCGATGGCGGTGTGGCGCACGCGCAGCTCACCGGCCTTCAGCGGCTCGGCCGGGACTTCGACCGCGATCAGCTTTTCAGGACCACCGAGTTCGCGCAGTTCGATTTTTAAGGGCATCGCACAATCCTTGGTCAGGAATGGATTTGCCCGATGATGGCTGCCCCCCGCGCATCCGAAAACGGAAAATACCGGCAACGATCTTTTCAAAAATGAAAAGCAGCTTCGAGCTCGCCCCGCAACCGGGCCGCCTCGCGGCTGCACACGTCCCCCAGGAATTCCAGCACGGCCCGGACGCGCGGGGTTCGGCTGAGGTCGCGGTGCGCCACCAGCCACAGCTCGAGCGAGCCGACCCCGTCCGGACCTGCCAACCGCACCAGATCGGGAACGGCATCGGCGACGAAACAGGGCAGGACCGCCGCACCCATGCCCGAACGGGCCAGGGCCAACTGCACATTCATGCTTGTCGCCGTCGTCGCCACCCGACTGAGGGCGGGTTCCTTCACCCACGTCGCCAGGGGGATATCGCCCATGGACTCGTCCCAGCCGATCAGATCAACCGTCCAGGGATCGCGGCGGAGGTCGGGGTTGCGTTCGACGAGACCGGCGGCGGCGTAGAGCCCGAAGCCAACGCTCCCAACACGGCGGCGCACATGGTCGCCCTGGTCCGGGCGGATGAGCCGCAACGCCACATCGGCCTCACGGCGTGTCAGGCTCACCGTGCGTACCCCGGTCACGAACTCCAGACGGAGCGCCGGGTGGCTGCCGTGCCACCGCGGCATGTGGGGGGCGACCAGATGGGCGGCCAGCGCCTCGCCCGTCGCCAGACGCACGGCGCCCTGCAATTCGCCGCGCCCGCCATCCACCCCGCGCGCCACCGCATGGATGGCGGCCTCGGCCGCCTCGGCCCTGACAAGGATCTTCCGGCCCTCGGGCGTCAGCACGTAACCGCTGTTCAACCGCTCGAACAGCACGACGCCGAGCGCCGCCTCAAGGGACTGGATGCGGCGCCCGATGGTCGCCGGGCTGACCCCCAGCTCCCGCATTCCGGCGGAAAGGCCGCCGGTGCGGGCCACGGCGAGAAAGAACCGAAGGTCGTCCCAGTCCATTCCGATGCCCAACCCATCCCGACGACTTGCCCGATCCGAGATCGCCACCATAGCAAAGCCGGGACGATCCCGGATCGGCACAAGCAACTCGCTCAGGCGCGGGCCTGGCTGTGGGACGGCCCCGCGAACAGCCGTTCGACGGCGGGGCGAAGCGCGAACGCGCCATCCCCGAGAAGCGCCTGAACAACGAGCGTGGCGGCCCAGAAGGCGGGATAGCTCCAGCCGCCGTTCGCCACCGAGAACACCCAGCCGTTGGCCGCATGCTCCAGCGTCGCCCCGAGCAGGATCGGGAGCAGGGCAAGCGAGACCCAGCGGCTCCAAAGCCCGGCCAAAAGCATGAGGCCCCCGCCGACCTCCGCAAGGATCACCAGATAGGCCAGCGCCGCGGGATAACCGATGGACGTGAAGTACGCGGCGGTGCCGCCCGGACCGTATGTGAGCACCTTGAGAAGGAAGCCGTAGGCTACGAAGCTGATGCCGATGGCCACCCTGAGCACCAGGGCGGCATAGGCGGATGCGTTCTTGTCGATCATTGGTGTTCTCCTGTTCCCTTGGGCCGCCCCACCCCAGCCGTTCGCGGCCGATGGCGGGAAGCTAGGGTTTGCCCCGGGAACGGGACAGAGATGAAAAATCGCTGGACTTCATCTCCATGTCCGATGGAGTTTTGTGGGGTCCGTCACGGGCCGACCGGACCCGGCAGCACGGCGACCTGTCCCTCGGCATGAACCTCGACCCGATCTCGTTCGACCAGCTTCGCGTTGTGCTTGCCGTTGTGGAAACCGGCAGCTTCACCGCCGCCAGCAAGCGTCTGCGCCGCGCCCAATCGGCCGTCAGCCAGGCGGTGATGAACCTGGAAGCCCAGCTCGGGGTCGCGCTGTTCGACCGGTCCGCCTACCGCCCGCGGCTCACCCCGGCAGGCGAGACGCTGGTCGCCGAAATCCGGACAATCGTGGAACGCGGCGAATTCCTGCGGTCCCAGGCCCGGGCGATCGCGGCCGGTCTGGAGCCCGAGTTGCGCATCGTTTTGGACGCGGTCTGGCCCATGGGGGCCTTCGCCACCGTCCTTTCGGAATTCCGGACGCGCTTCCCCACGGTGGGCATCCGCCTCCATGTCGAGGCGCTGGGCGGCGTGGTCGAGAAGGTGATGGACGGGACCTGCGATCTCGGTGTCCTGGCGACCATGCCCGAGCTGCCGGCCGGGCTGATCGGCCGGACGCTGCGCCCGGTGCTGATGATCCCCGTGGCCGCCCCCTCGCACCCGCTGGCCGGGCACACCGGCCGCATCCCGAAGGTCAAGCTGCACGACCAGGTGCAGATCGTCCTGACCGACCGCAGCCGCCTGACGGCCGGCCGGGACTTCTGGGTGCTGTCGCCGCGGACGTGGCGTGTGGCCGACCTGTCCAGCAAACGCGAGCTGCTGAAGGCGGGCCTGGGCTGGGGGAGCATGCCGCGGCACATGGTGGCGGACGATCTCAGCAGTGGCGCGCTGCGCCGGATCGAGATCGAGGGCATGCCGGAAACGGACCTGCTGCCGGCCTTTGCCTTCCACCGCGCCGATGGCGTTCCCGGCATTGCCGGCCGCTGGATGCTCGACCGGCTCGCCGGGGGCGTTCCCGACCCCCACGCCGCGTTCACGGGTTCGTAATCCGGATCTGGAATCCTTCCGGCCATGGCCTGGAAGGGAACGGTGCCGGGATCCGGCTCAGCGCTCGCGGCACTTCGCTGCGCCGCCGCCGTTCTTGTTCTGATGACGGCCACATCCCCGCCGGCTTCGTCCGGCCCTCCCGGGAAGGGCGGCGTCGATGCCGTGCTGGACGCCGCGCGGGCGGCCGCACGGTCGGACCGCAATGCGCTGTCGGTCGAGCTTTTCCAACAGGCGCTGCGGGCCGCGCCGGAGCGCCGGGACGAGATCCTGCGCGAATACGCGGACCAGCTCGTCTATGCCGGGCGCCCCGCCGAAGCGATTCCGCTTTTCACCGAAGTCCTGGGCTCGCGCGGTCTCCCCGGCCAGGAACGCCGCCGCGCCGAGCGGGCCCTGGCGTTGGCCCTGCTGTGGAGCGGCCGGTTCGCGGAGGCCGTGCCGGCCTATGATCGCGTGCTCTCCGCATCCCCTGGCGATACGGACGCGGCGAAGGATCTGGTCCGCGCGCTGGCCGGGGCGGCGCGCGCCATGGCCCAGGTGGACCGGAATGCGGAGTCCGCCGCCCTGTTCGATCGGGCGATCCGGCTTGCGCCCCGGACCCGCGGCGAGCTGCTGCGGGAGTACGCGGACCAATTGAGCTTCACCCGGCGCGCGGCCGATGCGGTACCGCTCTACCGCGAGGTCCTGTCGTGGCCCGGTACCGACCCGGAGCAGGCCCGTGATGCCCGCCGCGGACTCGCGCTCGCCCTGTCCTGGAGCGGCCGGCCCGAAGAGGCGCAGGCGGAATACGAAGCGGTGATCCGCGACTTCCCCGCCGATTTGCCGGCGCGGCTGGGTCGCGCCCGCGTTCTCGCGGAGCGCGGGCTTCGCGCCGAGGCGCTGGCGGAATACGAAACCGCCCTCGGCCTCGATCCCCGCCACCCGGAAGCGCTCAAAGGGCGGGAGCGCGTGAGGGCCGCGGACGACCCTCCACCAACCGTCCCGGCACCGCGTCCTCCGGCATGGGCATCGACGACCCAGGCCGGGGCACCCGGGGTGTGGACATGGGTCACCACCACCGATGCCGGCCGGCTGCTCAGCCCGGGCCCTGCCGTATCCGTACGGACGCCGGACGGCAGCGGCGCCGCGCCCGTGCTGACGATCGACGATGCCGACCTGGGCCAGCGGATCGAAGGGTTCGGCGCGGCCCTCACGGAATCCTCGGCCTGGCTGATCCAGGGGCTCGCGCCTCCGCGGCGCGACGAGCTGATGACCCGGCTGTTCGATCCCGCGCGCGGGATCGGGCTCAGCTATCTGCGCCAGCCGATGGGATCCTCGGAGTTCGCCCTTTCCCACTACAGCTACGACGACCTGCCGCGGGGCGAGGCCGACCCGGCGCTCGCGCGCGTCTCCATCGACCGCGAGCGCCGGTACGTGATCCCGCTGCTGCGGCAGGCCCGCGCGCTCAATCCGCAATTGCGGCTGATGGCGACACCGTGGACGGCGCCGGGGTGGATGAAGACCAGCGGCTCGCTCCTGGGCGGACGCCTGCGTGCCGACGCCTATCCGGCCTATGCGCAATACTTCGTGCGCGTCCTGGAAGCCTTCTCGGCCGAAGGGCTGGCGATCGATGCCGTCACCGTCCAGAACGAGCCGACCACCCTGCCCGGCGACATGCCCGGCATGCTCATGGACACCGACGAGCAGGCGGCCTTCATCGGCGACCACCTCGGCCCGGCGCTGCGGGCCGGCGGCTTCAAGGTCCGGGTCCTCGCGTGGGACGACAACCTCGACCGGACCGATCCGGCGCGGACCCTGCTGAACGACCCCAAGGCCGGACGGCACCTCGCCGGGGCCGCCTTCCACGCCTACCGCGGCCGGCCCGAGGCGATTGCCCCGCTGGCCGCCGACCACCCGGACCGCATGTTCCTGATTTCCGAAGGCAGTTCCGGGACGTGGGAGACGGCTTTCGGGACGAACCTCCGCCACGACATCGGCCGCCTGATCATCCCGGCGCTGCGGAACGGGGCGGCCGGCGTGCTCAAGTGGAACATCGCCCTCGACCCGCGACATGGGCCGCGGACGGGCGGGTGCTCGCGATGCACCGGCCTGGTCACCATCGATCCCGTGACGGGCGGGCTCCAATTCAACCACGACTTCTTCGCACTCGGGCATTTCAGCAAGTTCATCGCCCCCGGCGCGCGCTTGGTCCGGTCGAAGACAGCCGGTGCGGCCACGCTCCAGACCGTCGCCGCCCTCAACCCGGACGGCAGCCTTGCCGTCGTGCTTTACAATCCCGAGCGCGCGGAGGCGGCGGTCGATATCCGCTGGCGCGGGCTGTCCGCCGGGGTGCCCGTGCCGGCGGAGGCCGTCATGACCCTGGTCTGGCGACGGGCCGCCGGCGCCACCTGATGGACAGGCCGCACGGCCGGGTTCAGGACGCCGTTCCCCTTGGGGTCTCGGGCATTTCCATCGCCGTGTCCGCGGGCGGGGCCTCGTCCTTCTTGAGCGGTTCCGTATGGGCCCGGACGGTGCGCGGGGTCACGCGCCAGACCCGCTCCCGCATGGCCTCCTTCGCGTGCGACCAACGCGACAGCAGGTTCTTGAAGCCGGTGTAGAAAAACAACGAGACGGGCAGGTACCAGACGAACCACCACCGCCGGCGCCGGATCGACTCGTCCGCCAGAATGTAGGTGAACAGGACGCTCGCCGGGCCGACGGTCAACGTATAGGCCGTGGTCGCGACGAAGATCGGGACCAGCCAGTCGATGTTCTCGAAGCCCCAGTCGTAGATCCAGAACACCAGAATGGGGAGCACCTGGATCGAGAACCACGGGAAGAGTTCCCGCCAGACCAGCAGGTGGAACATCCCCGCCTTCTGACGCAGGCTGAGGTGCCGCGAGGTGATGCCGGGGATGAACCATTTGACCGAGACCTGGAACCAGCCCTGGGCCCAGCGGAGCCGCTGGTTCATCAACTGCTTGAGCGTCGTCGGGGCGAGTTCGCGGGAGATCAGGTGGGGGTCGTTGGCGATCCGGTAGCCCGAGTTGATGACCCGCAGCGTGCTGTCGATGTCCTCGGTCAGCATGAAATGATGCATGCGGGTCAGCCGCAGCAGTTCGGTCCGCCAGTAGCCGTTGGAGCCCCCGAACAGCCCGAACCCGTGCAGCTTCGCCCGGCCGGGGTGGCTGGCGGCGTAGATGGATTCGAACTCGACGGCCACCATCCGCGCCACCCAGGAATCGTCGCCGTTGCGGATCAGGCAGTGGCCCTGGACGATGTCGTAGCCGTTCGACAGCCACCGCCATGCCCGTTCGAAGCTGCCGGGATCGGGCTTGTGGTCGGCGTCGAACACACCGACGAACGTGCCGGTGCATCGGCCCACCGCGGCATTCACGTTCTGGGCCTTGGACGTGCTGCCCATGACCCGTAGCGGCAGGAAGTCGGGGTGCCGCCGGGCCAGTTCCCGGAACTCCGCCTCGATCGCCATGTCCTCGGGCGTGTTGTAGGCCAGGATGATCTGGAGACGCGCCGGGTAGTCCTGGGCCAGGAACGACTCCAGGGTTTCCAGGATGGTCTCGGCCTCGTTGGGCAGGTAGGCCGCAATGATGGCGCTGGCGGACGGCCAGGGTTCGCCCGGCTCGTCGGGTGGTTGCAGCGGCCGGAGGGCCAGGAACGCCTCGATCCAGATGAAGGTCGCCGTCACCACCAGCATGAGGACGACCATCAGGTAGACCGTCCACGAGACGTCCCACCCGATGGCGGCGAGCGCCCAGTACATCCAGAACGGGGCGAACAAGCCGACCACGAAGGTCGAGGCGATCTGGAACGGTGTCCGAACCTTGCCCATGAACCGGCGCCACACCGTATCCGTCGGCTGTGAGGTCCGTTCCATCCGGGGGTGGTAGCGGACCGGCAGAAGGTCCAGGTGGCTCCGGGCATAGTCGGTCGCCACCTGGACGCGCAGCCACAGCCGCTGGAAGCTGGGCCCTTGGTGGAACGCCGCGTGGCCGATGACCGGTGTGAACCGGAAGCACTCGCCCTCGACCTGGAAAGGATGGCTGGCGATACGGCGGGACAGCAGCCGCAGCCGGCGGTAGACCCGGCGCCGGCCGGCTCCCGGCAGCAGGATCACGAACTTGCCGACCCTGTGGTGCCGGCCCACGATCTCGCCCGGCAGGGCGTCGCGACCGATCAGTTCGCCCAGCTGCGCCATCACCTCGTGGTCGACCCGCTCGCTGTAGCGCCGGTACGCCATGAAGTCGGGAAACTCCTCGATCTCCAGGAAGGCCAGGGTCCCGGTTCCGGTCGGGCCGCGCAGCTCGCGGAAGATCGGCCGGGCCCGGGCGCGGAACTCCCGCGGGGACAGGAAGACCGCGCTGGGTCGTCCGCGGGGTGGCAGCAGACGCCGCACCAGCGATGGCGGGCGAGGCGGGCGCGCCATGGCCTCCCGCGGCGATGCGACCACCGGTCGGGTTTCACCCAACCGGAATTCCTGCAGGAGGTCGGCCACCCGCGGATCGTCCTGGGGCATCGCCTACCACCTGTACCGCAGCGTGAGGCCGATGGTCGTCCGCGTGAACCCGCCACCTTGGGGATCTTCGAGCGGGCTGAGGCGGGCCAATCGGACCTTGCCCTCCCATTGGTCGGAGAAGACATAGGTCAGCCCGGCCGAGGCCCGCCAGACCACCTGGAACCCGCCGGGCTCCTGCCACTCCCCGCCGATACCGCCTTCGGCCTCGTACCAGAGCCGGTTGGCGAACACTCCGTCCCAGATCTTCGCCGTCGCCAGAAGGACGCGGGCATCCCTGGGATTCCAGTAGCCATTGTCGAGGACCTCCTCGAACCGGAACGCGGTCGCCTCCACGCCCAGCACGATGTTGGGTTCCCGCAGGACCAGCTGCTGGAGGTGGGCCTGCCCCCACACGCGGCGATTGCCGTCCGTGTACCAGCCGTAGTCGCCGCGCAGGGCCAGGGTGGTGGACGGCGTGGGACGGACATCCACCGAGAGCGAGGCGTACGTCGCGGTGATCCGCTCGACCAGCGATTCGATGTTGTCGAAGAACACGCGGCGGCTGCCGACATAGACGCTGGCGAAGTCCGTGGGCTCGAACGTCGCATAGGCATCGTAGGTCGGGACCACGGCCTCCATGCCGCCGTGCAGGATGTTCAGGTCGGCCCGCGCGTCGATCCGCGCCCCATCGCCGAACCGGTGGCCCAGCCGGAACCCCGGCGACTGGACGCGCACGGGGGGATCGGGGGCGTCCGGCAGGAACTGGGCGGACCGGAATGTGATGCCGACCTTCGTGAGGCCGTCGTTCAGGGTGTGGACATGCTCCACCGTCTGGGTGGCGATGACCAGCCCGTTGGATTGGGTCGAGACCCAGGCATCGACCTCGGTCCGGGGCCGCATCTCGCGGCGGATGTCGGCCATCAGTGCCTCCGCCGTCCTGTCGTCGGGGTTTTCGGCCAAAAGACCCTCGGCGATGGTCCGGGCCCGGTCGGACCGGCCCATCCAGAACAGGGTTTGGGCGAGCAGCCGGCGGGCCTCGGGGTCCTCGGGCCGCTCCTCCAGAAGGCCGCGGAAATCCCGCACCGCCCCCCGGTGGCGTCCCCGCCAGCTCCGCACCTGGGCCAAGCCCCGCCAAGCCTCGGCATTGTCGGGATCCTGCTCCAGGACCTTGCGGAACGCGTCCTCGGCCGTCCGAAGATCGCCCTGCCATGCCATGACACGGGCGGACCCGATCCGCGCGTCCATGTCGTCGGGGTTTTCGGCCAGAAGAGTTTCGTAGATCCGGAGCGCCTCGGCGTGCCGGTCGCTCCACGACAGGGCCAGGGCCAGCCCCAGGCGCAGGCCCCGCCGCTCCTTCGGGTCCAGGTTCTCCCGTGCCAGCGCCTCGTGGAACAGCGGGATGGCCTCGGTCTTGCCGCCGGCCCACAGAAGCTGCTCGGCGTACCGGCCGAGGTGCTTTTCGCGCAACGAGGGGTCGGCCGCGAACGCCCGCCGGTAGGTGTCCGCCGCGGCGGCGTTGTCGTTTTCCCAACCCAGCGCCTGGGCCTTGCCGACCAGCAGCTCCCCGTCCCGGGGCTGTTCGGCCAGCAGCCGGTCGTATTGGGCGATGGCTTCCCGGTGCCGCCCGGACCAAGCCAACGCCAGCGCAAGGTTCCGGCCGGCACGCTGGCGGTCCTCGGCGGACGCGGCGCCGGAGGACAGGACTTCCCGGTACCGGGCGATGGCCTCACTCTTGCCACCCGCCCACAGAAGTTGGTCGGCGAGCTTGGCAAGGTGCTTTCCCCGCACGGCGGGGTCGATCTGGAACGCTCGGCTGTAGGTTTCCGCGGCCTCGGCGTTCCGGTTGGACCAGCCGAGCGCCTCGGCCTTGCCGATCAGGAGGCCGGCGTCCCGCGGATGCCTGGCGAGAAGCGCGTCGTAGCGGCGGACCGCCTCCGCGTGCTGGCCGGCCCACGCATAGGCCAGGGCCAAATTCCGCTCGGCCCGGTCCCGGTCCTCCGCCGGGATCAGGCGGAAGGACAGGTACTCGTGGTAGAGCGGGATCGCATCGCGGCTGCCGCCACTGTAGAGCACTTGGTCGGCGTATTCGCGGAGCAGCCGCCGGCGCAGGGTCGGCCGCTCCGCAAGCGCTGCCTCGAACAGCTGGCGGGCCCGGTGGTTGTCATCCTGAACGGCGGCTTCGCGGGCTTGGTCGACAAGGTCGCGCGTCGTTGGCTCGTCCTGGGCCGAGGCGGCGCCCATTGTCGAAAAAAGGAAGGCGATTCCAGCCAGCGCACCCTTGCGGAGCCACACCCCAACCCCTCTCGGTCACCTTTGAAAAGTCGGTGTAAACCCCGGGGCGACAGAGTTCGTTGCAAAGCCTCTTCGATCACACCAGATCTCTAAAGCACATGTCGACCGACAGACGCGCAAACTCACACAACGACATGCACAACCAAAAATTATCTCATGACATCACCAGACAGTCGCAATGAGCATAACAGGAACGTAACGAAAATCCGCAACCCATTACACGAGACAAGACAGGGACGGCACTCCGTTTACAAAACTTCTCTAACATAAATCAGCCATCGCAATGACAGGCACTCGCCCCCCCTTGGAGGGGGATCACCTCGATCCCGGACACACGCTGGGTTCATACGGGCCCATGGGTTCCGGGTACGCGCCTCCGCTGCAAGCAAGGGTTCCCTTCCGGCATGGACGTCAGCCAGCGTCGGAACGCTCCATGACCGGGCCGCAGCAGGTCTCATTCCGGTTCGAACAGCGCCCCCTTTGCCGTGGTTCGCCCGTGGTAGTAGGGAAACCCTGGTGAGCAGGGCCTTTCTGTTGAAGGACCATCCGTCCGCCGCGGGAGCCCGCTCCCGTGTGATCGACGCGGCTCACCCATTCCCGACCCATGCGCGAGCGGGGCCATGCCCCTCGAATACAAGGGCTACACCGCCACGATCGACCTCGACCCGGAGGATGGGACGTTTTCGGGCAGGGCTCAGAGCCTGCGCGGCGTGATCCACTTCGAGGGGACCGACGGGCCATCGCTGCTCCAGGCGTTCCGGGACGGCGTCGACGACTATCTCGCCTTTTGCGCGGAGCGGGCCGTGCAACCCGACACGCCAGCCCACCATGCGACAGACCGGAAAATCCGTCATGGTGGGCGGAAGCCTCGGCAATCACCGCCGAGAAGCCGATGGCCGATGGACAGCGCAAGCCACCAACATCCGCAGGCCTGACTTGAACGCGTCCGCCGCAGCCCCGCGCCTTTCGGCGCCGGGTTACGGAAAACGGTCGGTCATGAAAATGGCTGGCGGAGGGGATGGGATTCGAACCCACGATACCGTTTCCGGTATACCCGCTTTCCAGGCGAGCGCCTTCAACCACTCGGCCACCCCTCCAGGCGGGGCGCAACATAGCGACGGGATGGCCCCACCGCAAGCACGACCGCCGGGACATTTCACGCGGCGTGCTGCAACGGGTCCGCCAGGGCCGCCATCAGGTGCGCCGCCAGCCGGCGTCCGGCCGGGGACAGCGGGCGGGCCTCCAGCAACTCCAACTCCACCGCCGGCAAGGGCGGAAGCCCGTCGGCAGGGCCCAGGATGCGCAGGCCGGACGGCACCGTTCCGTGGGCGAGCGCCGACAGGCCGAGGCCGCAGGCCACCGCCGACAGAACCCCGGAATGGCTGCCGCTGGTGAAGGCCACACGCCACCGCCGCCCCGCGGACTCCAACGCCGCCGTCATGTGCGGGCGGAACAGGCAGGCGTCGGGGAACACGCACAACGGCACCGGATCGGCCAGTTCCGGCCGGTGCCCGGCGGCTCCCACCCAGACCAGCGGCTCGCGGCGCACGAACCGGCCGGACGCCGTGCCCGGACGGCGGGTCACCAGCGCCACGTCCAGCCGACCGGCCTCGACCTCCGCCGCCAGGTGCACGCTCAGTTCGCACCGGACCTCGACCTCCACCCGCGGAAAGGCCGCCTGGAACCGCGCGATCACCGGCGGCAGGAACGTGGCGGCATAGTCGTCGGGCATGCCCAGCCGGACCTTTCCATCCGCCTGGGCGCCGGTCAGGTCCTGAACCGCCGCATCGTGCAGCATCAGGATGCGGCGGGCATGCGCCACCAGCCGCTCGCCCGCCTCGGTCGGCCGCACGCCCGACCGCGCCCGTTCCAACAGCCGCCGGCCGCACACCCCTTCCAGCCGTTTGATCTGCATGCTGACCGCCGATTGCGTCCGGTTCAGGCGCTCGGCCGCCGCCGTGAACCCGCCCGTGTCCACAACCGCCACCAGCGCCCGCAGCAGGTCGATGTCGAACACCGCCATCGCCGCCTCCATTCCGGATCATGATGGAGTCATCAGTACCATTCGCTTTCAGAATTCGGCAAATCCCCCCATCGTTCCTGGACACGGCCGCCCGGCCATGCCCAGGATCAACGCACGATGACTGCCGCTCCCTCCGCTTCGGCCCAGCCCGCAGCCCCCCCCGTTGCGCCCGCTGCCGCCTTGCCGGCGGTCGACCGCCGCGCGCTCGCGCTGCTGATCGCCGGCCAGACCTGCGTCGGGCTGTCCCCGATCCTGGTCCGCTTCAGCGAAGTCCCGGCGACCGCCAGCGCCTTCTGGCGCATGGCGCTGGCCCTGCCGGCGCTGATGATCTGGGCGCGCTTCGCCACCGGTGGCGCGCACGGCACGGTCCGGCCGGGTTGGCAGGGGTGGACGCTCATTCTCGTGGCCGGCGTGGCCTTCGCCGGCGATCTGGCCGGCCTGCATGCCGCCATCGCGCTGACGTCCGTTGCCAACGCCACCTTCCTGACCCATCTGGCGCCGGTGCTGGTGGTGCCGTTGGCCTGGGCCGTCATGGGCGAGCGGCCGCGCGCCGCCACTCTGGGCGGCCTTGCCCTGGCCGTGATCGGCGGCGCCCTGTTGGCGGCCGACACCGGCGCACGGCCGGGGGCCAGCGGCCTCGGCGACGTGTTCGGGCTGTTGGCCGCGACCTTCTTCGCCGTCTACCTGCTGACGGTCGCCATGGCCCGCCGCCGTCTGGCCGCACCGCTGGTGACGCTGGGATCCGCGGCGGTCTGCGCGGTCGCCCTGCTGCCGGCCGTGCTGCTCACGCCGGGGCCGGTGCTGCCCGCCACCGCCACCGGATGGGCGGCACTGATCGCGCTCGGCACCGTCACCCATGCCATGGGGCACGGGCTGACCACCACGGCGTTGGGCCGGCTGCCCGTGGGGGCCGCCTCGCTGGCGGTCATGCTGCCGCCCGCCATCGCCGCCATCCTCGCCTGGCCGTTTCTGGGGGAACAGCCCAGCCTGACGCAGGCCGCCGGCGCGGTCTGCGCGGTCGCCGCCATCGCGCTCGCCCGCCGTCGGTAACAGGGGCCGGTAGCAGGGCCCGGCCGGCCGGTACTTTCGGCGAGGAGGCCACTGCCCCGTTGCCGGCCCGCCACTTCGGCGCTAGGTCAGGCGGGAGCCCTGCGACCCACCCGTCCCGCCGCCGTCCGTGACCCGCCTGATCCTCCGCCTTATCGGCATCCTGCTCCTGGCCGCTGGCCTGGTTCTGTTCGCCCGTGACCTGTGGTTCTGGGGCGGGGCCGGCCCGTTCGCGATGGCGACCGTGGGCGAGCTCTGGTACGCGCTCAGCCCCGGCACCCTGAACCTCACCCAGGCGGTGATCCAGCGCTATGTCTCCCCCGCCCTGTGGGACGAGGGCGTGCTCGTCCTGCTGCTGTGGCCGGCGGCACTCGTGCTCGGCCTGCCCGGCTTGGCGGTCCTGCTGCTCACGGGCCGCCGCTGACCCCGGCCGGCGGCGCCCCCTCCGCAAGGCCCGCCACCTCCGCCACCGTCCGGCAGAGAAGATCCAGGTCCTGCGGCCGCGACAGCCGGTGGTCGCCGTCCTTGACCAGCGTCAGGCGCGCGTCCGCACCTTCGAGTCGTTCCAGCAGGCGCAGGCTCTGCTGCCAAGGGACGTCCGGGTCGGCCGTGCCGTGCAGCAGGCGGACGGGCCCGCGGAACGGCACCGGACCGCGCAGCACCAGATTGCGCCGCCCGTCCTCCACCAGCGCGTGCGTATAGACGTAGGGCGCGGCCGAATAGGCCGACGGCGTGCGCCAGAACCCGTCGCGCAGCATCCGCGCCCGCGCGTCCGCGTCCAGGCGGGCCCACAGCAGGTCTTCGGTGAAGTCGGGCGCCGCCGCCACGCCGACCAGCCCCGCCACCCGCCCGGGCCGCGCGAGCGCCGCCAGCACGGCGATCCAGCCGCCCATGCTGGACCCGACCAGCACCTGCGGCCCCGCCGCCACCTCGTCCAACACGGCCAGCGCGTCGTCGCGCCAGACCGACAGCGTGCCATCCTCGAACCGGCCGCCGGACGCCCCGTGCCCCTGGTAGTCGAAGCGGACGAAGGCGCGCCCGGTCCTGCGGCAGAACGCCTCCAGGGCGGTGGCCTTGGCCCCCGTCATGTCGGATTTGAAGCCGCCCAGGAACAGCACGCCCGGCGAGCGACCCGGCGTTGCGACATAGGCAATTGTGGCGTTGCCGCGTTTCAGGTTGTAAGGCGATCCCATGACCATGCCCGAGACGGACCCGTTCGACGCCGACATGCCGGAGCAGCCGGCGGCACCCGCCACTCTGCCCCCAGGCACCGCCGTCCTCCAAGTGATCCCGAGCCTGGTGACGGGCGGGGCCGAACGCGGCTGCGTGGACGTGGCGGCCGCCATCATGGCCGCCGGCGGGCGCGCGGTCGTGGCGTCCGAGGGCGGCCCCATGACACGCGAGCTGGACCGGGCGCGGGCGGAGCATGTCGTGCTGCCGCTGGCCAGCAAGAATCCGCTGGTCATCCGCAGGAACATCGCGCGGCTGGAAGCGCTGATCCGGTCCCACCGGATCGACATCGTGCACGCCCGCAGCCGGGCGCCGGCCTGGTCCGCCTACTTCGCGGCCCAGCGCGCCGGCGTGCCGTTCATGACCACCTTCCACGCGCCCTACGGCGGCCGCGGCCGGCTCAAACGCCTCTACAACTCGGTGATGGCCCGGGGCGAACGGATCATCGCCATCTCGGACTTCATCGCGCGGCACGTCCAGGAAAACTACCGCGTCGATCCCGCGCGCATCCGCACCATCCACCGCGGCATCGACCTGTCGATCTTCACGCCCGCCAGCGTCTCGCCCGAACGCATGGTCCAGCTGATGCGGCGGTGGGCCGTCCCCGACGGCACGCCGGTGGTCATGCTGCCCGGCCGGCTGACCCGCTGGAAGGGGGCGCCGGTCCTCATCAAGGCGATGGAGCTGTTGGGACGGCGCGACGTCTGCTGCGTCCTGGTGGGCAGCGAGCAGGGCCGGACCGGATTCCGCGAGGAGCTGCTGCGCGAGGTGCGCGCCCGCGGGCTGGAGGGCATGGTCCGGCTGGTGGGCGACTGCAACGACATGCCGGCGGCCTACATGCTGGCCGATGTCGTGGTGTCGGCCTCGACCGAACCCGAAGCGTTCGGCCGGGTGATCGTCGAGGCCCAGGCCATGGGCCGGCCGACCATCGTCAGCGACACCGGCGCGGTGGACGAGACCATCGTGCGCGGCCAGACCGCATGGGTGGTGCCGCCGAACGATCCGGCAACGCTCGCCCAGGCCATCGCCCAGGCACTGGCCCTGACGCCCGAGGAGCGCGAGGCCATCGGTGCGGCGTCCATGGCCCATGCGCGGGCCAAGTTCGAACGCTGGCGGATGTGCGCGGAAACCCTGGCCGTCTACGCCGAACTGGTGGCCGGGCGCCGCTGAAACATCAACCCAAGGGCTGACGCGGCCTCACCGCCAGTGCTCGACCACCCACGGGGTCGGCCGGACATGCTTGACCAGGTTGCCGCCCGGCCAATGCCCGGCGGCGGCGTCCGGGGGCTTGGGGTTGCCGTGGAAGGCGATGATCCGCGCCTCGGCCGGCAGCCGGGGCGGCAGCGCCCAGTTCAGCGGGAACGGGCGCAGGCAGTGGCGCTTGAAGCTGCGCACCCACGCATCGGGCCAATAGGTGAGCGCCCCGACCCGGCGCGAGATGAAGGTCTGCTCGTTCGAGAACTCGGTCACCACGGCATCCGCGCGGGCCAGGAACTCGGCATAGATGTCCGGGTGGGCGCCCACCTCGAACCGGAAAACCGAGCTGTTCCCGACCCCCTGCCCCTTCTGGGTCCAGTTCTCGATGATGCAGAAGGCGCCCGGCAGGTCGAACAACGGCCCCACGTCGCCGACCACCACCACATCCAGGTCCAGGAACAAGGCCGTACCCTGCAGGTCGCCCAGCGTCGGGGCCAGGAGGCCGACCTTGCGCCAGGGCTGGTGGGCCTTGCGGGCCGGCACGTCCATTTCGGGCAGCGGCAGCGTCTCGATACCGGCCTCCAGGCCCGTCGGGTCGTCGGTCAGGCAGACGAAGCGGAACGGGCGGTGCGTGTGCCGGCGCAGCATCGAATGGAGCACGTTCACGTATTCCGGCCCGTAGGCCGTGCCCCACTTCATGCAGACGATGTTGGACATGTGCGCTCCGCAATGCCGCCGGCCGGCAGCCGCCTCGATGGATTACCGCGGTCGATAGCCGAAGACCCGCCGGGCCGCAACTCCGGCCCCAGGGCGGTCCGGAACACCCTACGGGTCGCCGGCCGCAAGCCGCCGGCGCAGGTCGTGGCCCAACGCGATGGCCAGCGGCAGCCAGAACAGCACCCATTCCGGGTTCAGGTCGCGCATGACCGTCCGGAAATCCACCGACATGGCCACCAGGCCGGCGACGAACATCGCCAGCGGGGCCATGCTGTCGCGCCGCATGCGCGCCGTGGCCACGACACCGGCCACGATCAAGGCGACGAGCGTCAGGAGCGCCGGAAGCCCGCCGAAAAGCTGTGCCGACATCAGGATGTTGTGCGCCGACGTGAAGACGACGCCGTCGTGCATCACCAGCCGGTAATCGGTGCCGAAGCCGTGGCCGAGCCAGGGGCTTTGGGCGGCCAGTTCGAAGGCCCGCTGCCAGATCTGGATGCGGTAGTCGTCGCCACGGAAAACGGTGTCCGCCCCGATCAACGGCCCGATGAACCAGATCCCGGCCGCCAATGCGGCCAGCGTGCCGGCCGTCGGCAGAAGAAGCCGCGGCACCGTCAGCACGACCGCGATCAGCGCCCCCGCGGCGACACCCAGCAGCCCGCCGCGCGTTTCCGACGCCACAAGCCCGTAAGTGACGCCAGCGATCAGGGCGGCGGTCAGCAGCCGCATCCCCGTCGTGCGGGCACGGGGCGCCGCCAACAGGACCAACCCCAGCAGGATGACGGCGAACAACGGCCCCGACCGCGTGGGCCACTTGCCCAGGCCGGCGACCGTGTAGAACCGGCCGAGCGCGTCGACCCCGTCGACGCCCAGAACCAGATAGGTGTGGACGATCCCCAGGACCGCGGCGGCACCGAGCGCCCATGCCCAGCCGGTCGGCGCGTCCGGCCGCCGGGACACGACCGCCGCGACAATGCCGAGGAAGGCGAGCGGCATGGTCGTCTCGCCCGTCACGTCCAGGAAGCGGGGGAGCGAGACGGGCCCGACCAGCCAACCGCTGACCCAGAGGGCGAGCGCATGGGCCGCCGCCGCCAGGAACAGCGGATGATGCAGCAACGCGCCCGCCCGCCGGCGCCACACGGGATGGCGCAGCGCCGCCAGGCCCAGCGGGATCAGAACGACGTAGAAGAACATCCTCTGCGCCGAGACCGAGACCACGAAGGACACGAGGAACAGGAAGGCGATCAAACGGTCGCCGACGACCGCCAGCGGGTCGGGACCCGACAGCCGGCGCAGCACGCCCCCGATCCGGCCATCCGCCACGACCGGCCCGGCGGTCAATACAGCTCGGTGGGCCACGGGTAATCCTCGGACAGGGGCATGCGGAACGCGACGTCCACAATATAGCGGGCGATGCGGCTGCAATCGAAATAGGCGTGCATCTTGGCCCAGCCGCGCTGGGCGATGGCGCGCGCGGCCGCATCGTCCGCCTTGATGCGGCGGATCTGGGCGACCAGCTCGTCCATGTCGCGGTAGAACACCATCTCGTCCGGGGCGAACAGCCGGTCGAATCCGCTGGCCTGGTCCACCAGCAGCAGAAGGCCGTTGCCCCCGTACTGCGCCATGCGGTCCGAGGCGTAAAGCTCGCCCGCGCCACGGTCGAGGCTGAGCCCCATGCGGCAGTTGTCGAGGGCCCGGTAATAGGCATCGCCGTAGACCGGCGGGTGTCCCAGGATGCCGCGGACGTCGAACCGGACATCCGGCAGGCGCCGTTGCAGATCCCGGCAGAATTCGACCCGGTGGTGGGGCTTCTCCGCCCGCGCGGCGAAGAACAGGTCGTGGGCCGGTCCGACGTTCTCGAACGCCCGGTAGGTCTCGATGGACGGATCCACGGGGTTCGGCATGAACGAGACGGCGGTCCCGGGCTTGGCGAACTGGCGCAGCGCCTCGCCGGCCGTGGTGACGAACACCGCGTCCGACAGGTCCGAGAACCGACGGATGTTCCGGACGACCTTGTCCTCGAACAGCGGATCGACGCAACGCATGACGATCTTCGGGCGCGACGCCATCGCCTTGATCGTCGAGACGGTGTCGCGCGACAGCGTGTCGGCATGGCACAGAACGACCATGTCCGGCCGGAAGTTCTCGGCGATTTCGCGCACGCGGCGGTTCACCGCGCGCGCACCGAGCTCCTTTGATCCAAATGGATTGGAGCTGCGCGCCATATCACGGTCGCTGACCGTATAGACATGGTGACCGTTTCGGATGAACCCGTTCACCAGCTTTCGAGTAATGTCGTAAAAGACGAGCCCGTTCTTATGCTCGTTGAAATTCCCGACGACTAAAATCCGCATCACTGGCATCCCGGGCCGGCCCAGGCGGTTGATAGGGCAGGCCCGCGGAAGCGTCAAGCAAACGGCCCCGGAACACCGCCCCGTCCCGTGCGGTTGCCGGAAGCGGCCTTAAAGGAACGCCGCCTCCCACAAGGCCGCCCGCCCGCCCCAGGAGGCATCGGCGCGCGTTGCGAGCGCGGCCATGTGACGGCGGCGCCAGACGGCATCGTCCGCCAGCAGCCGCAGCACCCCCGCCGCGAATCCCGCGTCGTCCCGCGCCAGGACCCCGGTTTCGCCGTCCACGACGCGCTCGCGCAGCGCGCCGATGCCGCGGGTCGCCACCGGAACGCCCATCGCCAGGGCTTCCGCCGCCGCCAGGCAGAACGTCTCGTCCCGGTGCCCGGGACACAGGAGCACCCGCGCCCCGCGCAGTGCCGCCGCCAACGCGGCTTTGGACGCCCGCGGGTGCAGCACGATCCCCGCCGCCGCCAGCTCTGCGGGCCGAAGGCCCAGTTCCAGCCGACCGCCCCCGGCCGGGCCGGGATCCGGCGGCAGGCAATAGGCGTGCAGTTCGGCCGCGGGGACCGCCGGGCGGATGCGGTCCCGCCACAGCCGGACCATGTCGGCGAGACCGCGATAGGGCATCGACGTGAAAAGCGCGCGTGGCGGCGGAACGCCCTCGGCAGCGGGCGCGGAGACGAACGGCTCGCCCACGCCATGGGGGATCAGGTGGCGGCGGCGGAACGGGACCAGGGACGACAGGGTGCCCGCATGATAGCGGCCCAGAAGGACCGCGTCCGGGCGCAGGCGGGCAACGGCGGGCAGGCGCCCGGTGCGGACCAGCTTCCAAAGCGTGGCCGGGTTGTGCAGCCAGACCGCCGTCCGCCTCGCCGCCACCGCATCCAGCAGACGCGGCTCGGCATTCGCGACGGCGAGGTCGGCCGCCCCGGATGCGGCGGCTTCGGCCAGCGGGCGCCAATGCACCCCGTTCCACTCCGACGCGCGGTCGACGTTCGTGCAGGCGACCACCTCGTGCCCACGCGCGGCCAGGGCCTCGGCAAGCTGCACCGTGGCGCTCTCGATGCCGCCAAGGGGGCCGACGGCCAGACTCCGGCCGTCGAACGGCCGGCCGCGGTCCAGGAACACGATACGGGCCAAGCGCCCTCCCTTCCCCGGGCTGCGCGGGCAATCGTCGAAGGTCGCCCGCCCCGGAACAGCGGTCGCATTAGAGGATCGGCGCGCGCCCTGTCCAGCAATCCCGCCAGCGCCCCGGCAGCGATGCCGCACCGCACGCGCGCGGCTTGACAGGCGGGCGCGAGGCCTTAGGAATGGGCACCTGTGCCGAAGGCGCACCACCGCGCCGTCCACCCCACGACCCATTGACCGCGGAGCCCACCATCATGGACGCCCCCGCCGCATCGCGCGACAGCATCGCCATCACGTTGCCCGACGGCAGCGTGCGGACTGTTGCGCGCGGCACCACCGGGGCCGAGGTGGCGGCCGGGATCGGCGCCGGCCTGGCCAAGGCCGCGCTGGCGGTCAAGATCGACGGCAAACTGTCCGACCTGTCGCTGCCGATCGAGCGGGACGCGGGGATCGAGATCGTCACCCGCAAGAGCGACGAGGCGTTGGAGCTGATCCGGCACGATGCCGCCCACGTGATGGCCGAGGCCGTGCAGGAACTCTACCCCGGCACCCAGGTCACCATCGGCCCCGCCATCGAAAACGGCTTCTACTACGACTTCTGGCGGGCGGAGCCGTTCACGCCCGACGACCTGCCCAAAATCGAAGCCAAGATGCGCGAGATCATCGCGCGCGACGCCGCGTTCGTGCGCGAGGTGTGGGACCGGGACGACGCCATCCGCTTCTTCGAGGCGCGGGGCGAACGCTTCAAGGCCGAGCTGATCCGCGACCTGCCCGCGACGGAAACGATCACGGTCTATCGCCAGGGCCAGTGGCTCGACCTCTGCCGCGGCCCGCACATGCCGTCCACGGGCCGGATCGGTGGCGCGTTCAAGCTGATGAAGCTGGCCGGTGCGTACTGGCGCGGCGACGCGAAGAACGCCCAGCTCCAGCGCATCTACGGCACCGCGTGGCGTGACGAAAAGGAACTGGAAGCCCACCTCCACATGCTGGAGGAGGCGGAGCGGCGCGACCATCGCCGGCTCGGCCGCGAGATGGACCTGTTCCATCTCCAGGAAGAAGCCGCCGGCAGCATCTTCTGGCACCCCAAGGGCTGGACGCTGTTCCGCACGCTGGAAACGTACGTCCGTACGCGTCTGGCGAACGCCGGGTACGTGGAGGTGAAGACGCCGCAACTGGTGGACCGCTCGCTGTTCATGGCGTCCGGCCACTGGGAGATGTACGGCGACAACATGTACAAGATCCACGCGGACGAGGAGAAGGTCTTCGGCCTGAAGCCGATGAACTGTCCCGGCCACGTGCAGGTCTACCGCCAGGGCATCAAGAGCTACCGCGACCTGCCGCTGCGCATCGCGGAGTTCGGATCCTGCCACCGCAACGAGCCGTCGGGCGCGCTGCATGGCATCATGCGGGTGCGCCAGTTCACCCAGGACGACGCGCACATCTTCTGCACGCCCGAGCAGGTGACCGAAGAAGCGGTCGCGTACATCCGGCTGCAGCTTCAGGTCTACAAGGACCTCGGGTTCGAGAACGTGCGCTACAAGCTGGCCCTCAGGCCGGACGTGCGCGCCGGCACCGACGAAGTGTGGGACAAGGCGGAAGAGGGTCTGCGCGCCGCCATGCACGCCTGCGGACTGGAGTGGGAGGAGCTGCCCAACGAAGGCGCCTTCTACGGTCCGAAGATCGAGTTCCACCTGACCGATGCCATCGGCCGGAGCTGGCAGTGCGGCACGCTGCAGATGGACTTCGTGCTGCCGGAACGACTGGACGCCACCTATGTGGGCGAGGACGGGGCCAAGCACCGGCCGGTCATGCTGCACCGGGCGATGCTGGGTTCCTTCGAGCGGTTCACCGGCATCCTGGTCGAACACTTCGCCGGCAAGCTGCCGCTGTGGCTGGCTCCGGTGCAGGTGGTGGTGGCGACCATCACCACCGACGCCGAGCCGTATGCCCGCGAAGCCGCCAACGAGATGATCAAGGCCGGGCTCCGGGTCGAGCTGGACGTCCGCAACGAAAAGATCAACCTCAAGGTCCGGGAGCACTCCCTGGCCAAGGTGCCGGTCATCGCCGTGGTCGGCCGCCGCGAGGCGGAGGAGCGCAAGGTCGCGCTGCGCCGTTTGGGCAGCCAGGAGCAAGAGGTTCTTGCCCTGGACGCCGCGGTGTCACACCTTAAGCACGAAGGCCGTTCGCCGGCAGGCGACCTGCCTCCGCAAATTCTGTTCTGAACCCTGTTCCCCTGCCGACCGGTGCAGTCCCGGCGGTTCTAGTCATGGAGAGCGAATATAGCCAGGCCCCCTCTCAACGAAGCCCCGAGCCGCGATGGTCCGCGGGTCAACCGGGAAATCAACGCCCGCTCCGTCCGCTTGGTGGACGCCAACGGCGATATGGTCGGCGTGGTGTCGATCCGCGATGCCCTGATGGCCGCGGAGGAAGCGGGACTCGACCTTGTCGAGATTTCCCCCAACGCGGATCCGCCCGTCTGCAAAATCCTCGACTTCGGCAAGTTCAAGTATGAACAGCAGAAGAAGGCGGCCGAGGCGCGGAAGAAGCAGAAAGTCATCGAGGTCAAGGAGATCAAACTCCGGCCGAACATCGATGACAACGATTACAACATCAAGATGCGGAACGCCCGTCGCTTCCTCGAGGAAGGCGACAAGGTCAAACTGACGATGCGCTTCCGCGGTCGCGAGATGGCGCACCAGGATCTGGGCATGAACATCCTGATGCGGGTCCGCGACGAAATGGAGGACCTGGCCAAGGTGGAGCAGATGCCCCGCCTGGAAGGTCGCCAGATGGTAATGGTGATCTCGCCCAAGTGACGGGATCGGCGTAGCCGACATCCGTTGGGGAAGATCAAGGCCCGCCGAGGAAACACGGCGGGCCTTTCCACTCCACCCCATTCCACACCCGGCTATTTCACACCCGGCTATTTCACACCCCGGGGGCGGCCGGGCTGCGCATGGCGCTGTCCCGATGCGATCCGGCCGGCATGTGGGTGGCCACGGATGAAGACAATGCCAGGATCAAGGGGCGGCTGCCGACCGCCCCGGTCCCATTCGTTTGTCTACGCCGCCAAGCCGACCGCATGCTAGCGTTGGCTTGCGCACGACAGTGGGGAGTCGGACTGCATGGCGCTGGATACGCACACGCTGCTGATCACGTTCATGTGGATCATGGGCACGCTGTCCGCGATCATGCTGCTGTTCTGGCACTTCCACCGCGGGATGCCGGGCGTCGGGCTCTGGACCGCCGGTGCGGGTTGTCTGGCGGCCGGAGGGCTTGGGGCCGCGTTCATCGGGATCGCCCCGCAAGCTTTCGTCGTTTTTTGGGCAAATACCCTGTTCCTTCTGTCCTTGGGGCTGATCCTGAATGGATTCCGGGCCTTCAATGGACGGCCGGCGGCGTGGTGGTTCACCATTGGCCTTGTGATCGTGCAAGGCGTGGGGTTGACGTGGTTCCTGTGGGTGGACAACGACATCCTGGCCCGCATCGTTGTCGTATCCATCTGCCTTGCGCTCCTGTGCGGATCCTCGGCCTACGAGATGGCGATGCGCACCCAGCGCTCGATCCGCCTCGCCGCCTGGATCGGCAGTGCCATTTACGCCGTCATGGCCATCAGCATGGTCCTGCGCGGGGTGGCAGCGCTACGCAGCGCCCCGGTCGTCGACGGCACACAGACCCCGGTGCACCCGCTGCACTTCCTGATCGCGATTTTGGCGGGCATGACCTGCGTCTTCACGCTGATCATGATGGCGAGCCTGCGTCTGCGTTTGGAGGCGGAAGAGCATGGCCGGGCCATGGCGGCACTGGCCGCGGACCGCGATGCGGCCCGGATGCGGGCGGAGGAGGCCAACCGCGCCAAGACCCAGTTCCTGGCGATGATGAGCCATGAACTGCGGACGCCACTCAACGCCATCCTCGGCTTTTCCGATCTGCTGCGCACGCGTGCGGCCCTGGGCAAAGGCGGGGAGAGCCCGGAAAAGGCGATCGAGTATGCGACCTACATCCACCAGAGCGGTACGCACCTGTTATCGCTGATCGGCGACATCCTTGACCTTGCCAAGGCGGAGGCCGGGAAGCTGGAGGTCGAAGTGGCGGACCTCGATGCCGGCCCCGTGGTCGAGCAGGCGACGCTTCTGCTGGGGGAAGCCGCGCGGTCACGGGGACTGCGGCTGTCCACGCACATCGCTCCCGATCTGCCGGTCTGCCGGGCGGACGGACGGGCGTTGAAGCAGATCCTGGTAAATTTGGTGTCCAACGCCATCAAGTTCACCCAGCCGGGCGGCGAGGTCCGTGTCGTCGCCCGAAAGGCCTCCGCGCCGTACAGCGGTATCGAAGTGACGGTATCGGATACCGGGATCGGCATTCCCGAGGATCAGATCGAACGCGCCCGCCGTCCGTTCGAACGGATCGCCGGCAGCAACACCCGCAACACCGAAGGCACGGGGCTGGGCCTGGCCATCGTGGATGCGCTGGTGCAATTGCAAAACGGCCACATGCGCATCGAAAGCCGGGTGGCCGAAGGCACCACCGTGGTGGTGCGGCTGCCATCGGCCGCGGATCAGCCGGCGCCGACCGACGTGTTCGCGGAAGGCATCTGAGTTTCCGCACAAGGCGCACGCATCCGCCGGCGGACCTGTCCGGGACCACGGCAAGGGCGCCTCTGCTCCACAACCCTGGTGTTTTCCGGCCCGAACGTCGCAGCGGCATTGCCGGGCGCGCTCCGAACGCGAGCCCCATCCAGCCGCTTCGATAGGGGTATACCTATCGCTTTGGTTTACTTTGATCCCCCAGCGATGGACCTTAGGAGAGGCTGCCGTCCGCAAACTCTGGTTGAGCAAGACCTGGAACACGGCGGCCGGCGCGAAGGGCTGGGCACCGGGCGGTCCCCAGGCCCCCGTCGGTTCGACGACCCGACGGCCAGGTCCCGTTTCCCGGTGCCCGACAAAGGGAGTGAGCCATGCGGATTTCCATCGCACTGATCCTTGCGTTCCTCATGGGCTCGCCCGTCACGGCCAGGGCGGAAGTGGACACCCCGTCGGAGCTCGGGGGCGCGCGGGTGCTGTCGGCGGAGGAACTCCACGGCCTTGCGGCCCGGTCGGATCTCAGGATCTACGATCTCAGGAAGAAGGCCTCCTTCGTCGAGGGGCACATCCCGGGCGCGATCAGTGCGGCACGCCATTACGACGCCGTGGCCGAAAAGCTCGACACCTCGTTCCTCGGGGCGGCCAAGGCGGCGCCAATCGTTTTCTACAGCCACGGCGTTGCGGGCTGGAAAAGCTACTGGGCGGCCAAGGCGGCCATCGAAGCCGGCTACACGAACGTGATGTGGTTCCGCGGCGGCTATGCGGAGTGGGAGGAAAAGGCCCTACCGATCAAGCGCTGACCCCCGGCCGGATTCCCACATGTTCCGCTTGGCTTGGCTTGGCCGGATCCAGACGCAGGCGCATATCGCGCTCGCGATCTTCCTGGGGGCGCTGATTGCGCAGTACGGGGCCCTGGTTTACGCCCTGGACCGCAACCACACCCTCGTGCACGAGATTGCGGTCGAGAACCAGCAGGCCACAAAGGCCGTCGATGCGCTCTCCGACGATCTGGCCATGCTCAGCTACCGCATCCTGGGCGTGGTCGGGGGCATCTATGCGGCGCCCAACATCGCGCACGAGATCCCGAAGCTCGGCAATCGGATCATCACCAGCTGGCAGCACGTCCGCACCGGGCTGACCGACTACCTGGACGAGGACGCGACACCACGGGCCGATGCCGCCATCGCGGCACTGCCGGGCTTCCTCGAGCGCACGCAGCAGGTCTTCGCCGCAACGCATCCGGAACCCACCGAAACCGAGCGCCAGCGCCTGGAGCAGCACCACGACGAGTGGCTCGACATCCGACCGGCGCTGACGCTTTTCACCGAGGAAGTCCGCGAACGGGTCACAAGGCGCGCGGAGGCGAGCCTCCGGGAGGCCCGCAACCTGGGCACCCGTCTGTCGTTCCTGGCCAACGCCACCGTGGCCGTCGGGCTGCTGGCGCTCGGCATCACGTGGTACCTGCTGATCTTCGTCATCGCACGTCCGGTGACGCACCTTGTCGGCGCCATGCGCCGCATCGCCACCGGAGACACGTCGGCGGAAATCGCCGGGCTCGACGACGCCAGCGAGGTGGGCGACATGGCGCGCGCCGTGCAGGTCTTCCGGGAGAAGTCGGTCGAGAACCGCCGGTTGCAGCGCGAGGAGGCCCGGCGCACCGCGGAGCTGGCGCGTGCCCGGGACGCCGCGCAGGCGGCAAGCCGGACCAAGTCGGAATTCCTGGCGAACATGAGCCACGAGTTGCGGACGCCGCTCAACGCCATCCTCGGCTTCTCCGAAATGATGGCGACGCAGATCTTCGGTCCGCTCGGCGATCCGCGGTACGTGGACTACGCCGCCGACATCCAGAGCAGCGGCAGGCACCTGCTCGACATCATCAACGACATTCTGGACATCGCCAAGGTCGAAGCCGGCCAACTGAAGCTGCGATGCGAGCCCGTGGATCTCGGCGCCGTCATCGAGACCTGCCGCCGGCTTGTCCGCGAACGCGCCTCCACCGCCGAGATCGGGCTTCTGGTGGCGGCCGGCGACGGCATGCCCATGCTTGAGGCCGACGAGGTCCGCCTCAAGCAGATCCTGCTCAACCTGCTGTCCAATGCCGTGAAATTCACCCCCCGCGGCGGCCAGGTGGTCCTGACGGTTGCCGATGGACCGGACGGGTCCTGCGAACTGGTCGTGGCCGACACCGGCATCGGAATGACGGAGGCGGAAATCGCGGTGGCGCTTCAACCGTTCCGCCAGATCGACGGCGCCCTGTCGCGCCGTTACGAGGGGACCGGGTTGGGGCTGCCGCTGACCAAGGCGCTCGTCGAACTCCACGACGGCGAAATGATCATCTCCAGTGCCCCCGGCGTCGGCACGACCGTCACCGTCCGCCTGCCGCGCCACCGCATCGTCTCGCGCACGCGCCTGGCCACGGGCCTTGCCGCCGCGGCCAGGGAATTCGAAGCGGTTGCGGCGCTCCCCATTCCGCCCCGCCAGGAGCAAGACACATGACCCTCGTCCACACCCGATCCGTCCAGGAAACCGTGGGGGCGGTGGGCCGGCCACGTCTGCGCACCGACGCGACCACCGTGGCACTCCATTGGGGCATCGCCCTGCTGCTGGTCGCGAGCCTTGCCACCGGTTTCCGCATCGCCGCCGACGCCGAGGACGCGACTTTGTCCCGTTGGCTATCGCCGATCCTGCCGCAGGGCGAGGTGACGCGTTGGCACGGGTGGTTTGCCGGCGGCCTGATCGTCCTGGCGGCAACCTATGTGGCCTTCCTGGTGAGCGCCCGCCTGACCCCGCGCATCGCCCTCGACGGCAGCCGGTTGCGCGCCCTGTCGGCCCGCGATCACCGGACGCGTTGGCAGTCGATCAACGTGCTCGTCTATTGGATTGCGTTCGCCGCCCTGGCACTGGTCGGCACGACCGGTGCCCTTCTTTACCTCGAAATCCCGGTCGCCCCCCACGGGCTTGTCACCACCGCCCACCGTGTCGGCGCGTGGGTTCTGGTGGCCTACGTCGTCCTGCATGTGGCGGCCCAGGCGGCCATGGGCGGCGGCGTGCAACTCCTGAAGATCCTCCGGCCCCGGGCGGCCTATGGGTTCCCGGCCCTGGTCGGCGCGCTGCTCGGGATGGCCGCCGCCGCAGGCGTCGCGGCGGTGGACCGGGGCCGCCCGCAAACGCTCGCGGTCGCCGCCGTGCCGGCCGCGCCACGGCTCGACGGTGATCCCAACGATGCCGCCTGGGCCGCCGCGTGGCCGGTCGTCATCGAGACGGTGCGCGGTGCGAACTTCCCAGGCGGTAGCGTTGCCGTGACGGTCCGCGCGGTCCATGACCAGACGCACGCCTATTTCCTGTTCCAATGGCCGGACGCGACGCGCAGCCAAAAACACCTGCCGCTCCACAAGACCGAGGCCGGCTGGCAGATCCTCGAGACCGACTATGCGCGGCAGGACGAGGATGCCTATTACGAGGACAAGTTCGCCGTCATGCTCGCGCGGTCGCCCGTCCTGGCCGGGGCGGGCACCTCCCACCTCGGGGGCAAGCCGTTGGCGGACAAGCCCGCACCGTCGGGCGGCAGGGGATTGCACTTCACCAGCGACGGCTCGTACGTCGACGTCTGGCACTGGAAGTCCGTCCGCACCGGGCCCATGGGCCAGATCGACGACAATCACTTCGGGCCGCCTCTGGCACCGCCGGCCAAGCCGGGCGACCGCTACACCGGCGGCTACACGCAGGACCCGCACACCGGGGGCGGCTTCATCCAGAACTGGCGCAAGCTGGCCGATGGGACGGTGCAGCCCCTGCACCTCCCGCGCGATCCCGGTGTCCTGCGCCGCCTCGGCCCCATCGACCTGGATCCCTCCCTGGGCGACAAGGGCGACTGGTGGCTGCCGCGGGATCTGACGGTGCCCTACTCGGCCGAACTGGATGCGGAGTATCCGATCGGCACGGTGCTGCCCAGCGTCGTGATCGACGCACCGTTCGAGGGGGACCGCGGTGATGTCCGGGCGGCCGGACGTTGGCTCGACGGCCGTTGGCACCTGGAGGTCAGCCGCAGGCTGGACACCGGCTCGGCCTTCGATACGCCGATCGCCGACGGGATTTTCCTGTGGGTCGCGGCCTTCGACCATTCGCAGACCCGCCATTCGCAGCACCTGCATCCGGTGCGCCTCAGCCTGCGGTGATCCCATGAGCCGTGCCGTCATCCGCCAATGGCCCCTGCCCCTGGATGTGGGCAAGCAGACCATCCTCGATGCGGCGCTGGCCGCCGGGGTGCCCTATCCGCACGGATGCCGGACGGGCGAGTGCGGGGCCTGCAAGTCGCGTCTCCTGGCCGGCGAGGTGGACATGCGGGCCTATGACCGGACGGCGCTCAGCGATGCCGAGCGGCGGGACGGGCTGGTCCTGGTTTGCCGCGCGTATCCACGCTCGGACGTGCAGGTGGCATGGCTCGGCGGGGAAAGGGACGAGTCCCTGCCGATCCAGCGCATGACGGCCGAGGTGACGAACATCGAGAATGTGACGCCCGATATCCGCCGCATCTACGCATGGCCGGAACGCCCGCTCCGGTTCGCGGCCGGGCAGTTCGTCCGGCTCGGCTTTGCGAACCTTCCGACGCGCCCCTACTCGATGGCCAACCGGCCCGACGAGCACGTCCTGGAATTCAACGTGCGGCTGGTCCCCGGCGGGGTGGCCAGCCGCTACATCGCCGAGAAGCTGATGCCGGGCGAGCGCATACGGTTGGAGGGGCCGTTCGGCCTCGCACATCTCCGCCCCGACCACGACGGTCCGATCCTCGCGGTCGCGGGCGGCTCGGGCCTCGCACCGATCAAGTCGATCATCCGGACCCGCCTGCATGCCGGGTCCACCCGCCCGATCTGGCTGTACGTCGGTGCCCGCACCGAGGCCGACATCTACGACGAACCGGCGCTTCTCGATTTGGCGAACCGGCACCCGAACCTGCGGATCGAGGTCGTGCTGTCCTCGGCAACGGGGGGACGCCGCCGAACGGGTCCCCTGGACGGCGCGATCGATGCGGAAATCGGGCGGCAGGCAGGTCTGCAGTGCCACATCGCCGGCCCTCCGGTGATGGTCAACGCGGTCGCGGCGCGGCTCGCCGACATGGGCATTCCCGCATCCTCCATCCACGCCGACGCCTTCCACGGCCTGACCGAAACGCCGTTGCAAAGGGCCTGGCTGCCGCCGCAGGTCACACGACTGTTCCGGCGCGCGGCAACGGGGCGATAGCGGGCTCCGCCGTCCGGTTCCGCCGCCGGTTCCGGTCGGTGCGCGCGTGGATCGGGAGGAGTGCCGCCTACCACGTTTCCAAGGTGCGGCTGTGCTTTTCCGCTGGTCGCATTGCCGCCCCCGAAGACACGCCCCGTCCCCGACAGCGCGTGGTGAGGGGCGATCAGGATTGCGGGAAGCATCCCGCAGATGCATAATTTCCTAATTAATCGAATATTAAATATTGGCACTCGCTTATCCGCGCTCCCAACCGGAATGGCGAAAAGCGGATTATGCAGAAGATCAAATACGGGGTTTGCCTCGCAATCGCGATGCTTGCGGGCCTCTCCTCCGTGCCGGCGAAGGCGCAGTGCGCCCTTTCGGTGGGGTGGTTCAACTTCCCGCCCTACAGCACGGCCGAAGCGGGCGCGGATCCCACCGGGCTCGACATTGAGCTGGCACGCGCGGTGGCGGATGCTGCCGGCTGCCAGTTGCGCTTCCAGGAACGTTCCTGGACCGCAATCCTCAGGGGTGTCGAGGACGGCAGCATTGACATGGCGACATCCGCCAGCCGCACACCGGAACGCGAGGCCTTCGCCTACTACGCTTCGAGCTACCGGCAGGAACAGATGCGCCTGGTCGTGAGGACCGGCGATGCGGCCAAGCACCCGCTGGCCGACCTCGGCGACATCGTCAAGGACAGCCTGCGGATTGGCGCCAGCAAAAGCTTCTACTACGGGGAGCGTTTCGCCGAACTGGAGAAGGATGCCGCCTTCAGCGCGCTGGTCGATGTCGCGAACGAGGACGCCCAGCACCTTGGCAAGCTCCTCGCAGGGCGGTTGTTCGGCTTTCTGACCGACCCGCTCATCCTGCCACCGCTTCTGAAGGCGAAGGGAGCGGAAGGACAGGTCGAACTGCACCCGATCAAGGTGCTGGACCACCCCGTCCACATGATCTTCAGCAGGAAATCCGTCAAACCGGAAATCCTCGAGAGGATCGAGACCGCCACCCGGGAGCTCAAGGCATCGGGCAAGCTGGATGCGATCGTGGCCAGGTACGGCCAAGTCAACTGACCGCTGCCGGGGTGGCCGGCCCCTGGGCGGACCGGCCACCGCAATGCAGCGGACGTGATGAAGCGGCGACCAGGACGCTTCGCCATGGACTCAAGCCACGGGGCCGCCATATATGGCGGCCATGACACACGCCTTCTGGAAGATGCACGGGCTCGGCAACGACTTCGTCGTGCTGGACGTCCGCAACCGTCCCCTTGCCATCGGCGAGGTGCAGGCGCGTGCGCTTGCGGACCGGCGCACGGGCATCGGCTTCGACCAGCTCCTGTTGATCGAACGGGATGAGAACGGCGCGGACGCCTTCCTGCGCATCCGCAATTCCGACGGCAGCGAAGTGGCGGCCTGCGGCAACGGTTCCCGCGCCGTGGCCCGCCTGCTGCTGGAGGAGACCGGCAAGGACCGGGTGGTGATCGGCACCGCCGCCGGCCCCATCCACGCGAGCCGCGCCGGACCGGACGCGGTGTCGGTGGACATGGGTCCGGCGCGCCTGGACTGGCGCGAGATCCCCCTTGCCCGCGCCATGGACACGCTTCGCCTGGACTTCGCCATGGGGCCGCTGGAAGCGCCGGTTGCCGTCAGCATGGGCAATCCGCACGCCGTCTTCTTCGTCCCCGACGCCGAGGCCGTGGACCTGGAGACCTGGGGTCCGAAAATCGAAACGGATCCGCTGTTCCCGGCGCGCACGAACGTCGAGGCCGTCCACCTCCTCGGCCCGGACCGGCTGCGCATGCGGGTGTGGGAGCGCGGGACCGGCATCACGCGGGCCTGCGGCACGGGGGCCTGCGCCGCCGGTGTCGCGGCGGCCCGCCGCGGCCTGACCGGCCGCGAGGTGGACGTGGTGCTGGACGGCGGGACACTGGGCATCCTGTGGCGCGCGGACGGGCACGTCGTCATGACCGGACCGGCCGCGCTGAGCTACACGGGGACGCTCGCGGACGACCTCGCAGCGGTGGCCGGGCTGTGAGCGGGGAACCGATCGGAAGCCCGGAAGGCGAAGGGACCGGCGGGACGCACGGCGCCGACGGGGTCGAGGTGCTGACCTTCGGCTGCCGCCTGAACGCCTACGAGTCCGAGGTCATGCGCGGGCACGCCAAGGCGGCGGGCCTGTCGAACACGGTCATCGTCAACACCTGCGCGGTCACCTCCGAAGCCGAGCGCCAAGCGCGGCAGGCCGTCCGCCGGTTGCGGCGTGAACGGCCCGGGGCCACCATCATCGTGACCGGCTGCGCCGCCCAGATCGCCCCCGACACATTCGCGTCGATGCCCGAAGTCGACCGCGTCCTCGGCAATGCCGAGAAGATGCAGGCGCAAAGCTTCATCGGCGCGGGGCAGCCGCGGGTCCTGGTGAACGACATCATGGCGGTGCGCGAAACCGCCCCGCACCTGATCGAAGGGTTCGAGGGCCGCGCGCGGGCGTTCGTCCAGGTCCAGCAGGGCTGCGACCACCGTTGCACCTTCTGCATCATCCCCTACGGGCGCGGCAACAGCCGGTCGGTCCCGATCGGCGAGGTGGTGCGCCAGGTCCGGACCCTGGTCGAGGCCGGCTACCGCGAGGTGGTCCTGACCGGCGTGGACATCACCAGCTACGGCCCCGACCTGCCTGGCGCACCGTCGCTGGGCCAGATGGTGCGGCGGCTCCTGGCCCAGGTGCCGGACCTGTCCCGCCTGCGCCTGTCCAGCCTGGACCCGGTCGAGATCGACGACGACCTGTGGCGCCTGATCGCCGAGGAGCCGCGGCTGATGCCGCACCTGCACCTGTCGTTGCAGGCGGGCGACGACATGGTGCTGAAGCGGATGAAGCGCCGCCACCTGCGCGGCGATGCGATCCGTGTGGCGCAGCGGGCACGGGACCTGCGCCCCGGCATCGCCTTCGGCGCCGACCTGATCGCCGGGTTCCCGACCGAGGACGAGGCGATGTTCGAGAACACGCTGCGGATCGTGGACGAGTGCGGCCTCGCCTTCCTCCACGTCTTTCCCTATTCGCCCCGTCCCGGCACCCCCGCGGCCCGCATGCCCCAGGTGCCGGGGGATGTGGTCAAGGCCCGGGCGGCCCGCCTGCGCGCCAAGGGCGAGGCCGCGCTCGGCGCATTCCTGGCCGGCCGTGTCGGATCCAATGCCGAGGTGTTGGTGGAGAAGCCCGGCCTGGGCCGCAGCGAGCATTACGCCGAAGTCGCCCTGGACCCGTCGGCACCGGCTGGCGCATTGATCCATACCCGCATCGTCGGCGTCGAGGGCGGACGTTTGCTTGGCGCCCCGCAAGCCGTGACACCCCCATGCTGAACTGGTTCCGCCGCAAGAAACCCGACGGGAAACCCGGCGACGACGCCGGCACCGCAACCGAAGCGCCCCCCGCCGCCCCGGACGTGGTTCCGGCCCCGGTGCCGCCCCCGGCACCACTGCCCGGGCTGGATCCGCCCCTGGCCGAAACGGTCGACATCGAAGCGGAGCAGGAGGCACTCGAGGCGCTTGCGCCACCGCCCGCCCCGCCGGCCGACCTGTCCGAGCCGGAGGTTGCGGCGCGCGTCCCGGACCAGGCCCCCGGATCCGGCACGGCACCGGACACGTCCGAGCCCGACGGGACCGAGCCCGCGCCGCCTCCCGAGACGACCCGGAGGAGCTGGTTCGCGCGGATGCGCGAGGGGTTGGCGAAATCCACCCAGCGCCTGTCCGACGGCATCGGCGGCATCTTCACCAAACGCAAGCTGGACGACGAGACGCTGGAGGAGCTGGAGGAGCTGCTGATCCAGGCGGACCTCGGCCCCACCATGGCCGGCCGCGTCGCCGCCGAACTGGCCCGCACCCGCTTCGGCAAGGAGGTGACCCCGGAGGAGGTGCGCACGGCATTGGCCGAGGACATCGCCAAGACCCTGGCCCCCGTCGCCCGGCCCCTGACGATCAACCCGGCCCGCAAGCCGTTCGTGGTGCTGGTGGTGGGCGTCAACGGCACCGGCAAGACGACCACCATCGGCAAGATCGCCCGGCAGCTGCGCGACGAGGGCAAGACCGTCTGGCTGGCGGCCGGCGACACGTTCCGCGCCGCGGCGGTGCAGCAGCTTCAGATCTGGGGGCAGCGCACCGGGTGCCATGTGATCGCGCGGGGCCAGAACGCGGACCCGGCGGGCTTGGCATACGACGCGGTCGAACAGGCGCGGGCGGCCGGTGCCGACGTGCTGCTGATCGACACCGCCGGACGCCTGCACAACAAGGACGCCCTGATGCAGGAGTTGCAGAAGGTCGTACGCGTGATCCGCAAGGTGGATCCGGAAGCGCCGCACGCCACGCTGCTGACGCTCGATGCCACCACCGGGCAGAACGCGATCAACCAAGTCCAGGTCTTCCGCGACATGGTGGACGTGTCGGGCCTCGTGGTCACCAAACTGGACGGCTCGGCAAAGGGCGGGGTCGTCGTGGCGCTCGCCGACAAGTTCAAGCTGCCCGTCCACATGATCGGCGTCGGCGAGGGGGCCGAGGACCTCCGCCCGTTCGACGCCCAGGATTTTGCCCGGTCACTGGTCGGACTAAGGTGACGTCATGAACAGCCCCGGCGACATTCCGGCACCCGAGCGATTCTCCGATCCGGACGCCGCCCTGGCGCAGGTGCGGCGGATCTACGAGGAGAACTGCGCCTACCTGCGCCAGTGCTTCCAGGATTTCGCCCACGGGCGGGAATTCCCCGGCCGCGTCAGCCGCACCTATCCCTACGTCGCCATCGAAACCTCGACCTCCACGCGGGTGGATGGCCGCCTGTCCTACGGGTTCGTGCCGGGCCCTGGACGGTACCGGACCACCATCACCCGCCCGGACCTCTATGCGCCCTATCTGCGCCACCAGTTCGAGCAGCTCCTGCGCAACCACAATGCCCCGCTTGAGGTCGGCGTCAGCGAAAGCCCGATCCCGATCCACTTCGCATTCCCGGAAGGACTGCACGTGGAAGGCGGGCTCGATCCGGGGCGGCTGAGGCGGCTGCGCGACGTGTTCGACGTGCCCGACCTGGAGCATATGGACGATGCCATCGTGAACGGCACGTTCGAAGTGCCGCCGGGCGAGGCGGAGCCGCTGGCCCTGTTCACCGCGGCCCGCACGGATTACAGCCTGCACCGGCTGCGGCACTACACGGCCACGAACCCGGAGCATTTCCAGAACTACATCCTGTTCACCAACTACCAGTTCTACGTGGACGAGTTCGTGCGCATCGGACACGAGCTGATGTCCAAAGCCGGCCACCCGGCCAGCCGCGCCTACCGTAGCGGGTACACGGCCTTCGTCGAGCCGGGCGGCTACACCATCCCCAATGCCAACCTCGGCGACGGCACCCCGTTCGGCAGCCGGGCCGCACGCCTGCCGCAGATGCCCGCGTACCACCTGATGCGGGAGGACCACGGCGGCATCACCCTGGTCAACATCGGCGTGGGACCGTCCAACGCGAAGACGATCACGGACCATCTGGCCGTCCTGCGCCCCCACGCCTGGATCATGCTGGGCCATTGCGCCGGCCTCCGGAACACCCAGCGCCTGGGCGACTATGTGCTGGCCCACGCCTATGTCCGCGAGGACCACGTCCTGGACGCCGACCTGCCGCTGTGGGTTCCGATCCCGGCCCTGGCGGAGATCCAGCAGGCGCTTCAGAAGGCGGTGGAGCAGGTGACCGGCCTGTCCGGCTACGACCTGAAGTCCATCATGCGCACCGGCACGGTGGCCACCATCGACAACCGGAACTGGGAACTGCGCGACCATCGGGAACCGGTGCAGCGCTTCAGCCAGAGCCGTGCCATCGCGCTCGACATGGAAAGCGCCACCATCGCCGCCAACGGCTTCCGCTTCCGCGTCCCCTACGGGACGCTGCTGTGCGTCTCGGACAAGCCGCTGCACGGCGAGATCAAGCTGCCGGGCATGGCCGACCGCTTCTACCGCGAGCGCGTGGACCAGCACCTGAAGATCGGCATCCTGACCATGGAGCTTCTGCGCGACATGGGCCTGGAACGCCTGCACAGCCGCAAGCTCCGCAGCTTCCACGAGGCCGCGTTCCAGTGACCGACGGCCCGGCGCCGCTCGCACCGCCACCGGCACCCGCACTGACGCCGGAGGCCTTGCGCGCCCGCGTGCTCCACATGGACGAGGACGTGGTCGTCATCGACAAGCCGACCGGCCTTCCGGTGCACAAGGGCACCAAGGTGCAGGACCATCTTGAGATGTTCCTGCCCGCCCTGATGGACGGGCAGCCGGAGCCGCCGCGCTTGGCCCACCGGCTGGACAAGGCCACCAGCGGCTGCCTGGCCCTGGGCCGGCACCCCGCCGCCAGCAGTGCGCTGGGCAAGCATTTCATGGCCGGCCGGGTCGAAAAGCTCTACTGGGCCGTGGTCCGCGACGGCCCGGCCGCCGACACCGGCCGGATCGACGCGCCGTTGCGGAAGGTGCAGGGACCGACCGGCGCCCTGGTGGTCGCACACCCCGATGGCAAGCCGGCCACGACCGAGTGGCGCGTCCTGGGCCGGGGCGGCGGCCTGGCGTGGTTGGCGCTGGAGCCGCGGACCGGACGCATGCACCAGCTCCGCGCCCACTTGGCATTGGCCGGATTCCCGATCCTCGGCGACCCCATCTACGGACCGGAGCGTCCGGCGCCCTGCCCGCTGCACCTGCACGCCCGGCGCATCGCCCTGCCCCCGGTCCGGCACAACGGGCCGCCGATCACGGCCGAAGCGCCGTTGCCGCCGCACATGGCCACCACCCTGGCGGCCGCGGGTCTCCCCCTGGACGCGGCGGTCCGGTAGGCCCAAGATGTCCCATATCCCCCCCCCTCAAAAGCCGGCGGGGCCGGGGCCATATAAACGGCATGGATAAGCTGGAGCGTCATATGCACCGTCCTTCGGTCCGCCCCAAACGCAGGCTCTACAAGGCCGCCGCCGTCGCACTCGCGGCCGCGATCGCCGTCGCCCCGAGCTTGGCCGACGCACGCGCCGGCGGTGGTCGCAGCGCGGGCAGCCGCGGCACCAACACCTACTCGGCCCCCCCGGCCACATCCACCGCCCCCCGCGCCGCACAGCCGATGGAGCGGTCGGCCACCCCGCAGACCGCCCGCCCGGCCCAGCCCGGTTTCAACCAACCGTCCCCGGCGGCCCGCCCGGGCGGCCTGTTCAGCCGCGGCTTCGGCGGCGCGCTGCTGGGCGGCCTGATCGGCGCCGGCCTGTTCGGCCTGCTGTTCGGCCACGGCCTGTTCGGCGGGATGATGGGCTTCGGTTCGATCCTGGGCCTGCTGCTGCAACTGGCGTTGATCGGCGGTCTGGTCTGGCTGGCGGTGTCGTTCTTCCGCCGCCGCCAGCAGCCCGTGCCCGCCGGCGGCCCCGCCCTCGGCGGCGCCTCCTATGGCCGCACCGACTACGCCGCGGAGCCCCGCCATGGCTACGACGTGCGCAGTCCCGGCATGGCCGCCGGCACGGCCTATGGCGCCGCGCCCGTGCCGCAAAGCCCGGTCGCGGTCGTGAAGGAGGACTACGACGCCTTCGAACGGCTGTTGTCCGAAGTCCAGGATGCCTGGAGCCGTGGCGACAGGGCGGCGCTGAGCCGCAGTCTGACGCCCGAAATGGCGGGGTACTTCGAGGACGAGCTTGCGGCGAACACCCGCCGTGGCCTGTCCAACCGCGTGGAGCAGGTCCGGTTGCTGCAAGGTGACTTGGCCGAAGCCTGGCGTGAAGGCAACCTCGAATACGCCACCGTCGCCATGCGCTTCGCGGCCCATGACTACATGGTGGAGACCGCGACCGGACGCGTGGTGGAAGGCGACCCGGCCCGCCCGGTGGAGGCGGTCGAGGTCTGGACCTTCGTCCGCCCGGTCGGCGGCGCTTGGCAGCTGTCCGCGATCCAGCAGGCCTGACGACCCGCTTGCCCCTCCTCCCCATTGGGGGAGGAGGGGCGGCCTTTTATCGCCCGTCCGATGGACCCTGGCCCGTCAGCTCGGCCAGCCCGATCGAGGTTTGCAGGACGGCCGCGCCATCCATCCCGCGCACCGACAGGGTGACGGTGCCAGCGGCCCAGTCCACGTCCACGGTGCCGAAGTTCTCGTCCCGGTAGGCATCGCCCAGGCGGTTCGGGCCGGTGATCTCGTTCCGTCCGCCACCGGCGTGGCTGATGCCGCTGCTGGTGACATCCAGCATCGGATAGGGCGTTCCGGTCGTCTCCCGGTAAAGCCCCCCAAGGTGCCGGTCGCCGGACAGGAAGACGACGCCGTTCGCCCCGGTTTCCCGGATCAGATCGAACAGCCGTTGCCGTTCGCGCGGGAAATTGCCCCAGCGCTCCCACCCGTGGCCTTCGGCCAAGACCTGCACGGACGAGACCACAAGGCGCAGTTCGGCCGGCTGGCGGAGCTGCTCGGCCAGCCATAGCCATTGCACCTCGCCCAGCATGGTTTTTGCGGGGTCCGGATCGGGGACATAGCGCTCCTTGCCCGGTGCACCGGACTGATCGGTCGGGGCCAGGGGCGACCGGAACCAGCGCGTGTCGAGCAGGATCACCTGCACCCGCGCCCCCTCCGGTCCGAAGATCCGGGCATGGTACAAGCCGTCGCGACCGCGCCGCGGATCGTCCGCCGCCAGCCTCCAGAAATCCATGAACAGGGCCTTGGCCTCGGCGCGGAACGGGTGGTCGGCCCCGCCGTCGTTCAAACCGAAGTCGTGGTCGTCCCAGACCGCCATGATCTCCGCGGCCTCGCGCATCCGCCGGATCCCGTCCACGCGGGCCGCATCCGTGTAGGCGCGGCGCAGCTTTCCCAACCGGGGCGTCAGTTTTTCCCGCCGCACCGATCCGTAGACATTGTCGCCGGCGAAGATGAACAGCTCCGGCTTGTAGGCGAGGACGGCCTGCCAAATGGGCTGCGGCCTTTCCTGGTCGGCACAGGATCCAAAGGCGATCCGCGTCAGGGGAACCGGCGCCGGCTGCGCAAGCACCTGTTGGGCGGAAGCCGGGCCGCCCGAAAGCAGCAGGGCCAGCAGGGTCGAACCGATGGCCAGCGCACGGGCAAGAGGTGGGGGGCGGGCCAAGACGGGCGCTCCTGTTCGGGACGGATCAGAGCAGGGCGATCGCCCAGTTCTGGACGAAGGCGGCCAGAAGGACATCCAGAACCACCAGCCCGAACGACACGGGCCCCGGCAACTCCAGTGCCTCGCGGGCGATGAACCAGTGGTAGACCAGCACCAGGAAGCCGAACAGCGTCAGCAGCCAGTCGCCCATGGCCTCGGGCACCAGACCACCGCCGACCGCGGCCACCAACGGCAGCCAAAGGACGGCCTGTGGAACAACGAACCAGTTGTACGCGGTGAGATAACCCGTGTACCGGCCGGCACGGTCGAGCCGTTCGGCCACATACCAGGCGGCCAGCGGGTAAAGCGTCCAGCCGATGACATAGGCGACGGCCTCCACCAGCAGGAATTCCGCGAACCCGACCTCGCCGAGGATGCCCCACATCTGCAGCATGGAGATCAGCAGGAACGCGGGGAACAGCACCGGCGCCAGCCAGAACGACCGCATCGCACCGGCGGCCGACGCATCGAAGAAAGCCAGCCCCGACCGGTCGAACCGCAGCAGGCGGAACACGCCGTGGACGCCGTACGCCGCTTCCCGGATCGTGGGGGGACCCAGCATGGGGATCAGGCGGCCTGCGGGCGGAAATAGCCTTCGAGGACCCGGAGGTAGATCCGCGTCAGCCGCTCCAGATCCGCGACGGCCTGGTTCTCATCCACCTTGTGCATGGACTGGCCGACGCCACCGAACTCCACCACCGGGCAGTGGTCCTTGATGAAACGGGCATCCGATGTGCCGCCCGAAGTGCTGAGCACCGGCCGGCGGCCGGTCACATCCTGCACGGCCCTGGCCACCGTTTCCACCCAGGGCCCGGGTTCCGTCAGGAAGGCGTCCCCGCTGGCTTCCCACCGGATCTCGTAGGCGCCGCCGACGGTGTCCAGCCTTTCCACGACCCAGCGCTTCAGGCTGTCGGCGGTGTGCAGGCTGTTGTAACGGATGTTGAACACCGCCCGGCCTTCCGAAGGAACGAGATTGGTCGCGGTGTTGCCCACGTCGATGGTGGTGATCTGGAGCGAGGACGGTTCGAAATGCGCGTTCCCGCTGTCGAGCGGGGCGGCGGCCAAGGCGGTGAGCATCCGCGCCAGCCGGGGCAGCGGATTGTCCGCCAGATGCGGATAGGCCACATGGCCCTGCCGTCCGAGCACGGTCAGGAAGCCCGTCAGGCTGCCGCGCCGTCCGATCTTCATCATTTCCCCGAGTTGGGTCGGGTTCGTGGGCTCGCCGACAAGGCAGACGTCCATCCGCTCGCCCCGGTCGGACATCCATTTCAGGACCTGCCGGGTGCCGTTGACGGCGGGACCTTCCTCGTCGCCCGTGATCAGCAGGCTGATGGAGCCATCGGGCGGGCCATGGCGGTCCAGGAAGGCGCCGACGGCCGCCACGAAACAGGCGACGCCCCCCTTCATGTCCGCCGCGCCGCGGCCATAGACCCTGCCGCCCACGATGTCCCCACCGAACGGGTCCACGGTCCAGCCCTCACGCGGTCCGGGCGGGACGACGTCGGTGTGGCCCGCGAAGCAGAGGTTGGGGCCGGCCGTTCCCAGCCGTGCGTACAGGTTTTCGACCGAATCGGTCCCCGGTGCCTCGAACCGCAGCCGGTGGCAGTCG
Organism: Azospirillaceae bacterium; assembly: GCA_035645145.1. Classification (GTDB taxonomy): domain Bacteria; phylum Pseudomonadota; class Alphaproteobacteria; order Azospirillales; family Azospirillaceae; genus CANGXM01. The sequence goes on from DASQNC010000016.1 coordinate 193,697, forward strand.
AACCCCAACGGCCGCAACGCATCCTCCAGCACCGCCAGGGCCCCCGCATCGGCGGGCGTGACGCTGGCGCAGCGGACAAGCGTCTGGGTCAGGGCAACGGGATCGAGGGGCATAAACAGGACTCCTCGCAGGGCCGGCGGCCTCGCCGACCGCGTGGATCAGCGGTACCCGTAGCGGTTCCCGTTTGCAACCGCCCTGCTTTGCAAACACCCGGCTTTGCAAACACCCTGCGGCCCGACGGACCGTCGCCCCCTCGGCGCGGCTATTCCGCCGCGCATGCGGTGGCCGACGGGCGGTTCCCGGACGGCGCATTGGCGGCAAGGCTTTGGCGCATGCGGTCCAGGATTTCCGGGGTGCACCTGCCGCATTTCGCCCGGCACCCCATGGCGGCATAAACGTCGGCGACACGCACGGAAGCCTCCGTGCACACCGCCGCAATGGCGGTCGCCACATGCCGGTCGTTCTTGGCGTTGCAGATGCACACCCACATGGCCGAGCCAGCCCCCTTCCGGTGCCGTCCCCAAGCCCGGCCACCTGAGGGGATATTGATACTCATTCTCAAACAGCCAGTTAATGCGACGTCTTGCCCGATGCCGCAGGTCCGGCCAAGGTTACGACGCAACCGCTTGGTTCCGGCACGGCCGGGAGGGGGAGGAAAGGCATGAGGGGCGACCCGCAGGTCATCGACGGGCTCAACCGCGTTCTCACCAACGAACTGACGGCCATCAACCAGTATTTCCTGCATGCCCGGATTCTGCGGCACTGGGGATTCGAGCGTCTGGCGAAGCATGTGTACGAGGAGTCCATCGGTGAAATGCGGCATGCCGATTGGCTGACCAACCGCATTCTGTTCCTGGACGGCCTGCCCAACTACCAGGACCTGCACCACCTGCGCATCGGCGAGAACGTGCCGGAGATGTTCGATGCGGATCTGGTCCTGGAGCAGAAGAACCGGGACGACCTGCGGGCGGTCATGGCCCAATGCGAACAGGTCCAGGATTTCGTCACCAAGGACATCCTGCTCAAGATCCTCGACGACACCGAGGAGCATATCGACTGGATCGAGACCCAGAAGGATCTCGTGACCAACATCGGCCTGCAAAATTATCTGCAAACCATGATTGGCGACGGCGAGCCGAAGAAGGACTGACGTCCGGCCCGGGTCCTGCCGTGCAGGCCGGGTTCAACCCGCACGGGCCGCCGGGGCGCCATTCCCCTCCCCGGCGGCACTGTCGTCCGGGTTCCGATGGGGACGCAGCTCCGGCGAAACGCCTGCGTCGACGTCCGCCACGTCGAGGCCGACGCGGGCCAGGGTGCGCAATGCCCGCACCACATGCTGCGCACGGCCGTCCGGAACGCCCAGGGTGCGCAGGGTGTAGTCGGCCATGGCGAGCGCCATTTCCCGTTCGCCCATGACGGCGAGGCCCACGCCCTGGCTTTCCATGTGGGTCAGATCCGCATCGGTGTGGGTCCGCACCACGGCGTCCAGGCCCGGATTGAGGGTGCGGGCGGTCTCAAGCACGCGCCGCGCCTGCAGCCGGTCGGGAGCTGCCAGCACCAACAGACGAGCCCGGGAAATGCCGGCCGCCTCCAGCACGTCGGCCGCCGTCGCCTCGCCCCAGACCACGGTCAGGCCGCGATTGCGCAAATCCTCGGCGATGCGGCGGTTGCGCTCCACGACGATAAAGGGCAGCGCCTCCTCGGCAAGGATGCGGGCGATCAGGGCGCCGACCCGGCCGTGCCCGACCAGGACGACGTGTCCGCTCAATCGCCCGGCGTTCGGATCCGCCTCCCACGGCGCCTGCGGGGCGGCGCGCCGCTCGGCCCAGCCCCGCAGTGCGGGGCGTTCGTCGAACCAAAGGGCAAGGCGGTCGGCGCTGGCCAGCAGCGGCAGGTTCAACGCAATGGAGATGAGCGCACCGGCCAGGATGAGGTCGCGCCCCTCCGCCGGCAGCAGGTCAAGCCCAACCCCGAGCGTGGCCAAAATGAACGAGAACTCGCCCACCTGCCCAAGTCCGGCCGCCACCTCCAGCGATGCGTGCAGGGGCCGACGCGTGGCCAGCACGACCGCGACGGCGGCAGCCGACTTCACCACCACCACCACCGCGGCCACGGCCAGGACGCGCAAGGGTTCGCGCATCAGAATGGTCGGGTCGAACAGCATGCCGACGGACACGAAGAAGATGACGGCGAATGCGTCCTGGAACGGCAGGGAATCCGCCGCGGCCTGGTGGCTCAGGTCGCTTTCGCTCAGGACCACGCCGGCAAAGAAGGCCCCGAGCGCGAAGGACACGCCGAACAATGCGGCCGAACCGTAGGCGATGCCCAGGGCCGAGGCGAGGACCGACAATGTGAACAGCTCGCGCGAGCCGGTACGCGCCACGATGGCAAGGAACCACGGCACGACCCGCCGGCCGACGGCAACGACCAACAGTGCGAACAGTGCCACCTTGCCCAGGGTCACGGCCATCGCCCATGCGATGTCGGTTGCCCCGCCTCCGCGCGCCAAGGGTGGCAGCAGCACAAGCACCACGACCATGGCGAGATCCTGGACGATCAGCCACCCGACCGCGATCCGCCCCGCCGGCGTGTCCAGGCGCCCGCGCTGGTCCAGCATGCGCAGCAGCACGACCGTACTGGCAACCGACAGGGCGAGCCCAAGGAGCACCCCGGCCCCGAAGCTCCACCCCCAGAGATGGGCCAGCGCGATGCAGACCAGGATGCACACGGCCATCTGCCCCAGTGCCCCCGGAACCGCGACCGCATGGACCGAGACCAGGTCGCGCAACGAGAAGTGCAGGCCGACGCCGAACATCAGCAGGATGACGCCGACCTCGGCCAACTGTCCCGCCAGGTTCGTGTCCGCGACGAAGCCGGGCGTGAACGGACCGATGGCGATCCCGGCCGCGAGGTATCCGACCAGCGGGGGAAGCCTCAGCCGGTGCGCCGCGAAGCCCAGGGCGAACGCGAAGACCAGACTGGCGACGATGGTCGAGAGGAGCGAGGTTGTGCTGTGCATCCCGCTTGCGTCAAAACGGTGACCGCCCAATTCTGGCGGCCAAAAGCCCAACCGGGCAAGCGGCGCTCAGTCCCGCAGCAGCTCGTTGACCGAGGTTTTGGCGCGGGTCCGTTCGTCCACGCGCTTCACGATCACCGCGCAATAGAGGCTCGGTCCCGGCGTGCCGTCGGGCAGCGGCCTGCCCGGCAGCGAACCGGGTACGACCACCGAATAGGCGGGCACCCGGCCCACATGGATTTCGCCGGTGGTCCGGTCGATGATCTTGGTGGACGCGCCCAGGAACACGCCCATGGACAGCACGCTGCCGGTTTCGACCACCACGCCCTCGGCCACTTCCGACCGGGCGCCGATGAAGCAGTTGTCCTCGATGATGACGGGACCGGCCTGCAACGGTTCCAGCACGCCGCCGATCCCCACCCCGCCCGAGATGTGGCAGTCCCGCCCGATCTGCGCGCAGGAGCCGACGGTGGCCCAGGTATCGATCATGGTGCCGCGGTCGACATAGGCGCCGACGTTGACGAAGCTCGGCATCAGGATCGCGCCCGGCGCGACATAGGCCGGCCGGCGCACGATGGCGCCCGGCACCGCGCGGAAGCCGGCTTCCTTGAAGCGCGCCTCGTCCCACCCGGCGAACTTGGGCTGCACCTTGTCGTACCAGGCGTAGGTGCCGGCCGCGGGATCGTCCGGGCCGCCCGGCATGGGCCGGCTGTCGGACAGGCGGAAGGAAAGCAGCACCGCCTTTTTCAGCCACTGGTGCACGACCCATGCGCCGTCGCGCTTTTCCGCCACCCGCATCCGGCCGGAGTCCAGCCCCTCCAGCGCCGCCTCGACGGCGTCGCGGTGGGCACCTTGGGTCGCTGGCGAAAGGGTGTCGCGCGCCTCCCAGGCGGCATCGACGGCGGATTCGAGCTGGGCAGGTGTCATGGCGACGGACCGTGCGGCAGAGGGGTTGGGGCGGGCACGATGGGTCGTGCCACCCGGTGCTGTCAACCGGGGCCGTCACCCCCGCGACGCCGGTCAGGCGGACGCCGAGCCCGTCAGTTCCGTCAGGAAGGCCGGCAGATCGTCCACCTCGCAGTGGATGTGGGCCCGCGCCCCCGCCCCTCCACGATCCGGGCGGGCCCAGTCGGCCTCGCTGCGCACCCAGACGGTGGTCATGCCGAGCGCCGCCGCCGGGGCGAGATTGCGCGCGATGTCCTCGAACATGCAGGCGGTGGCCGGATCGAAACCCAGCCGTGCCGCCAAAGCCCCGTAGGGCCGCGGATCCGGCTTCGGGATCCAGTCCGCCGCTTCGATATCGAAGATATCGTCGAACAGGTCGTCGCCCAGCCCCAGCCGCCTGCACACGCGGGCGGCGTGCTTGGCCGACCCGTTGGTGTGGATCACCCGCCGGCCCGGCAGGCGCGCCAGCGCCGCCGCCAGCCGCGGGTCCGGGTCCAGGGTGCCGAGGTCGATGTCGTGGACGTAGTCCATGAACGCCACCGGATCGACGCCCCGCTCCACCATCAGACCGCGCAACGTGGTGCCGTGATCGCGGAACAGGCGCTTCTGTTCCAGCCGCGCCGCCTCGTACGGCAAGCCGAAGCGGTCCGCCACGAACTCGCCCATGCGCCGGTCCACCTGGGCGAACAGGTTCAGGGCGGCGGGATAGAGCGTGTTGTCCAGGTCAAAGATCCAGACCCGGATGCGGTCGAAGGGCGGCCGGTCGAGAAGGGGCGGTTGCATGACGGGAAAGGGGAGCCCGGGTTGTCGTGAAAGAGGGAACACAGGATTCCCCGTGCGCCCCCATAGGGATATGCCTTATACTTCAAAAGCCTCTTTCGGGGAGGAGCGTCGGATGTTGAAGCTGTTCTTGTGCGAGAACATGCACCGGTTCGTGCAACAGCTTGTGGCGTCCGGGCGCTACAGGAGCGAGACCGAAGTGGTCGAAGAGGCGCTCAAGCTTTTGCACAGGCACGTCGACAGCGAGGACATGGGCCTCGACGAATGTTGGAAGCCCTTGGCGGCCCAGGCCGCCATCCGTGCCGCGCGCAGCACCGGTGATTGCGAGCTCGACGCCTATCTGGCCCACCTGGAAGCCTCGCCTGCGCGCAGGAAGAACCCCGAAGCGCAGGCGACCGGGCGGGACACCCCAGCCGCCGAACACCAGGCCCAAACACCCGTGTTTGACCCGAAGGACCGCTGAAACGCGGGCTGCGCCCGACGCCGGCCGCAGCCTTGCCGACATGCGGAGGCTCGACGCCTCAGTTGCCGCGGATCAGCGTGCCGACCCCGCCTTCGGTGAAGATTTCCAGCAGGACCGCATGCGGCACGCGGCCGTCCAGGATCACCGCCGCCCCGACGCCCTGCTCCACCGCCGAGATGCAGGTCTCCAGCTTGGGGATCATGCCACCCGTGATGGTGCCGTCGGCCATGTAGCCCCGCGCCGCGGACAGGGTCATTTCCGGGATCAGGCGCTTTTCCTTGTCCATGACACCGGCCACGTCGGTCAGCAGCAGCAGGCGGTCCGCCTTCAAGGCGCCGGCCACCGCACCCGCCACCGTGTCGGCGTTGATGTTGTACGTCTCGCCGTCCTCGCCGACGCCGATGGGCGCGATCACGGGGATCAGGTCCGACGCGGCGAACGCATGCAGCAGCGTCGGGTCGACGGTGGCGGGCTCGCCCACGAAGCCGAGGTCGAGAGCCCGCTCGATGTTGCTGTCGGGGTCGCGCAGGGTGCGGGCGAGCTTGCGGGCACGGATCATGCCGCCGTCCTTGCCTGACACGCCGATGGCCCGGGCGCCGGCCTGGTTGATGGCGCCCACGATCTCCTTGTTGATGGACCCGGCCAGGACCATCTCGACGACCTCGACGGTCTCCTTGTCGGTGACGCGCAGACCGTCGATGAAGTTGGACTTGATCTTGAGGCGGTCCAGCATGCGGCCGATCTGCGGCCCGCCGCCGTGGACCACCACCGGGTGCATGCCCACCTGCTTCAACAGCACGATGTCGCGCGCGAACAGGCGGAACAGGCTGTCGTCGCCCATGGCGTGGCCGCCGTACTTCACCACCACCGTTCGGCCGGCGTAACGCCGCATGAAGGGCAGTGCCTCGGACAGGATCCGCGCCTTGGTCTGCCGGTCCTCGTCGGTCACGGGGGCGGCGGCGTGCAGCTTGTCGGACATGGCTCGGCCTTCAGCAAGCGTGGCGAGGTGGCGCCCGCCCCTTCTAACGGCGGGAACGGGAGGGCGCAACGGCATGGACGCGCGGCCCCGGCGCAAGATCCGGCGGCCGCGGATGCGGACGGGCCGCGCATCCCACCGCGCACCCCATGGGCCACCCCCTCCTGATGACCGCCGGGCGGGCGGTTGCCATTCGAATTTGGGTGTGCTTGCTTCCCCGCCCGAATCGCACCGCGCTTGACCGGAGACGCCCGATGCCCCGCTTCCGCACGATCGACGACCTGGACGTTGCCGGAAAGACCGTCCTGCTGCGCGCCGATCTGAACGTCCCCATGCAGGATGGCCGCGTTTCGGACACCACCCGCATCGACCGCCTGGTCCCGACCATCCGGGAACTGACGTCCAAGGGCGCCAAGGTCGCGCTCCTGTCCCATTTCGGCCGGCCCAAGGGCGGCCCCGACGAGAAGAACTCGCTGCGCCAGGTGCTGCCGGCACTGGAGCAGGCGCTGGGCACCAAGGTGGCGTTGGCTCCCGACTGCGTCGGCGAAGCCGCGGCCCAGGCGGTGAAGGCGCTCGGCAATGGTCAGGTGATCCTGCTGGAGAACACCCGTTTCCACGCCGGCGAGGAAAAGAACGACCCGGCATTGGCGAAGGGCATGGCGGCCCTGGGCGACATCTACGTGAACGACGCGTTCTCCGCCGCCCACCGGGCCCATGCCTCGACAGAGGGCCTTGCGCATCTGCTGCCCGCGGCGGCCGGCCGGCTGATGCAGGCCGAGCTGGAAGCGCTGGGCCGCGCGCTGGAACATCCCGAGCGGCCGGTCGCGGCCGTCGTCGGCGGCTCCAAGATCTCGACCAAGCTCGACCTGCTGCTCAATCTGGTCGCCAAGGTCGACCTGCTGGTTCTGGGCGGCGGCATGGCCAACACCTTCCTGGCCGCGCAGGGCGCCCAGGTGGGCGCATCCCTGCAGGAGAAGGACATGCACGAGCAGGCGCGTGCCATCTCGCAGCGCGCCAAGGAGCGGGGCGGCCGCATCCTGCTGCCCATCGACGCCGTGGTGGCGCCGCGGTTCGAGGCCGGCGTCGCCACGCGCACGGTGCCGATCGGCCAGATCGCCCAGGACGAGATGATGCTGGACGTCGGCCCCGAAACGGTGCGCCTGATCGAGCGTGAACTGGCCGGGTGCAAGACCGTGGTGTGGAACGGCCCGCTGGGCGCGTTCGAGGTCCCGCCCTTCGACCAGGGCACCAAGGCGGTGGCGCGCATCGTGGCCGATGCCACCGCCGCCGGCCGGGTGGTCAGCGTGGCCGGCGGCGGCGACACCGTCGCGGCGCTGGCCCACGCCGGCGTGGAGGACCGCATGACCTACGTGTCGGCCGCGGGCGGCGCGTTCCTGGAATGGCTGGAAGGCAAGGAACTGCCGGGCGTCAAGGCACTCGAACCCCAGGGCTGAAACGGATCCGGCCGCCCGTGCCGTTTCGAACGGCGCGGGCGGTCGCCCCCCCCGCCGGGCCGCTTGCCCACCACCACCCGGCACGCCCACAATGCGTCCATGACCGATGGCTCGACGCACGGCGCCCCGAACGGCGCCCCCGGTGATGCCCTGCCCGTACCCGGCCCCCGCGTGCGCCGGATCCCCGAGGGCGACGACAAACCCCGGCTGACCTGTCCGGATTGCGGCTACATCGCCTACGAAAACCCCAAGATCGTCGTCGGGTCCGTGGCGACGTGGGGTGACCGCATCCTGTTGTGCCGCCGGGCGATCGAGCCGCGCAAAGGGTTCTGGACCCTGCCGGCCGGCTATCTGGAGCTGAACGAGACCACCACGGACGGCGCCGTCCGCGAAGCCTGGGAAGAGGCGCGGGCACGCATCGCCATCGACGCGCTGCTGGCGGTCTACAACGTGGTCCGCATCAGCCAGGTGCAGTTGATCTACCGCGCCACGCTGCTGTCGCCGGACGTCGCGGCCGGGCCGGAGAGCCTGGAGGTTGGCCTGTTCACCTGGGACGAGATCCCGTGGACGGACATTGCCTTCCCCACGGTCAAATGGGCGCTGGAGGAGCACCGCCGGCAGTCGGGCCGGACCGGTTTCCAGCCGGGCACCAACCAGGGGGCGAACACGGACCCGGTCCCACCGGGGGCGTAGGCGGGCGTACACGGCACGGGATCCATCACCGTCTCCGGGCCGTGGACAATGCCGGCGCCGGATGCGAGCCTGCGGCCGTGTTCCAGCGGCTCGTCCCATACCCGCCCGCCTATATCGAGGACGGCTCGGCACGGCTGTGCGACACGTTTCCGATCCATCCGGCCGAGTTGAAAAGGACGAAGCAGTGGCACGCCACCGTCGGTGCCGTGCATGAGGTGGTCACCGCATCGCCCACAAAGGCCCATCTGGTCCTTCGGACCGCGACGCGGGTTCGGGAGGACGGTTCGCCGATAGAGACCGTGTCCGCCTTCCACGCCTTCACCCGCACGGACCAAGGCTGGAAAATACACCCCTTGTCGGCGGTCGTGATACCGGCCTGAGGAAGGGCCAATCCCGCCGTCCTCCCCTGCGCACAGGGCGGGATGGGACGGCGGGGTCCTCCCCCGCTCAGGCGAACGCGAACAGGCCCAAGGCCGTGCGAACCTCGTCGAGGGTCGCCTGCGTCACCGCCTGCGCCTGCCTTGTCCCCTCGCGCAGCACGTCCAGGACATACCCAGGGTCGCGGGCCAACCGTTCGCGCCGCTCCCGGATCGGGGCCAGCAGCGCCTGCAGGCACTCTTCCAGCCGGCGTTTGACGACGGCATCGCCCAAGCCACCGCGCTGGTACCGGTCCTTCAGTTCGGCCACCGCCGCCGCGTCCTCGTCGAAGGCGTCGAGGTAGGTGAACACCACATTGCCCTCCACCCGGCCGGGGACGCTGGCGCGCAGGTGGCCGGGATCGGTGAACATGCGGCGCACGGCGTCCGCGACCTCGTCGGCCGAGGCCGACAGCGGGATCGCGTTGCCCAGCGACTTCCCCATTTTCGCCTTGCCGTCCACGCCGGGCAGGCGGCCGACCGGCGGGACCAACGCCCGGGCCTCCACCAGCACGTCGCGGCCGGCCTGACGGTTGATGCGGCGGACGACTTCGTTCGTCTGTTCGATCATCGGCAACTGGTCCTCGCCCACGGGAACCAGTTCGGCCTTGAAGCCGGTGATGTCGGCCGCCTGCGCCACGGGATAGCACAGGAAGCCGGCCGGAAGCGCCCGCTCGAACCCGCGCTGGCGCACCTCCTCCTTGACGGTGGGGTTGCGCTCCAGGCGGGCCACGGTGACGAAGTTCAGGAACAGCATCGACAGTTCCGCCAGGGCCGGAAGACGGGACTGGACGCAGATGGTGGATTTGGCCGGGTCGATGCCGACGGCCAGATAGTCCAGCGCCACTTCGATCACGTTGCCGATGACCTTGCCCGGAGCGTCGGCGTTGTCGGTCAGCGCCTGGGCATCGGCGAGCAGCAGGAACTGGCGGTGCGTGTCCTGCAACCGGACACGGTTCCTCAACGAGCCCGCATAATGGCCGAGATGCAGCGGGCCGGTGGTGCGGTCGCCGGTGAGGATGACGGGTTTTCGTGTTTCGACGGTCACGGCGGGTCTCCGGTTGGACGCGCCGCCGTGGTCGATGACCGTTGCCACACAAGGAAACGGTGCAAGCCGGACCCCGGCGGCACCGTTCGTGTGGATGTCTGGACGAAGACAGAGAACGAGGCGCCGCTCCTTAGAAGGAGCGCCACCACATGCGGCCGGGAATCGTGGCTTGGTCTGTCATGCGTCGAAGGCTAGCACACGCCCGCGTGTGGGCTCAATCCCGGTCCGGGCCCGGTCCGGGCGTCAGCGGAGCAGGCCGTCGAGCACCGGCAGTCCCAGAACGGCCGCCGCCGCGATCAGGGCGTAGCAGACACGGCGGAACACCGCCTCGCTGGCGAGGCCGAACATGCGTGCCCCGAGCCAGATGCCGACCCCGTAGGCGGGACCGGCAACCGCGGCGAGGGCCAGCACCCGCACCGTCAGCAGGCCGCCGGCCAAATAGCTGGCTGTGGTCAAAAGGCTCGACGCCGCGAAATAGAGCATCAGGTTGGCCCGCACCGACTGCGCCGGACCGGCCCCGCCCAGCCAGTAGGCCACCACGGGCGGCCCGCCGACCTGGGCGGCGCCGCTGAGAAGGCCCGCAGCGCCACCGACCGAAAGCGTCAGCGGGACCGCCAACCGCCCGCGGTAGCGCCAACCCGACGCCAACAGGACGAGCAACAGGGCACACAAGGCGCAAAGTCCCCAGCGCAACGCCACCGGATCCACCTGCGTCAGGACCCAGGTGCCCATGGGTACGCCCAGGGCGGCGCCAAGCGCCATCACGGCAACCTCGCGCCGATCCGCCCGGACCCAGGCCCCGGGGATCAGACCGGCGGCCATGACGAGATCCATGACCAGCAGCAGGGGGACCGCGGTCCGGGGGCCGATGGCGGCACTGGCCAAGGGAACGAAGATCAGCGCGGCGCCGAAGCCCGAAAAACCGCGTGCGAGGCCGGCGACGAACCCGGCCACGAACAGGAAGGCCAGCACACCGGGTTCCACCGGCCCGAAGGCGCCTCCCCCGAAGACCGCGGACACCACAGGCTCCGTCACGGCCCCGCCCCGGCTTCGCGGCGGGCGCGGTCCCGCAGCTCGCGGCGGATGATCTTGCCGGTGGTGGTCATGGGCAGTTCGTCCACGAAGTCGATTTCCCGCGGGTATTCGTGCGCAGCCAGACGCGTCCGCACATGCTCTGCGATCGCCGCCGCAAGATCGTCCGACGGCGCGAAGCCCTCGTTCAGGACCACGTAGGCCTTCACGATCTCGGTCCGGTGGGGATCGGGCTTTCCGACCACCGCCGCCATGCGCACGGCCGGGTGGCGGATCAGGCAGTCCTCGATCTCGCCGGGCCCGATCCGGTAACCGGACGAGGTGATGACATCGTCGTCCCGGCCCAGAAAGCGGATCCATCCCTCGGCGTCGCGCACCCCGATGTCCCCGGTCAGAAGCCACTCGCCCTGGTATTTCGCCGCCGTGGCCTGCGGATTGTTCCAATAGCCCAGGAACATGACCGGATCGCCCCGCCGCACGGCGATGCGGCCGGGCACGCCGTCGGCGCACGGCTGTCCGGCCTCGTCCAGCACCTGGACATCGTGCCCCGGCACCGGACGCCCCATGATTCCGGGACGCGGCGGCATCAGCGCCGCGCACGAGGACACGATCATGTTGCATTCGGTCTGGCCGTAGAACTCGTTGATGGTGACGCCCAGCACCCGGCGCCCCCAGTCCAGAAGCTCCAGGCCCAACGTCTCGCCCCCGCTGCCGACCGACCGCATGTCGAGGCGCCACCGGCGTTCGGCGTCGGGCACGGCCCGCATCACCTTCAGCGCGGTCGGCGGCAGGAAGGCATTGCGGATGCCCTGCGCCCCGATCAGGTCGAAGGCCGCCTCGCCGGTGAACTTGGCGAACCGGCGGGCCACCACGGGAACCCCGTGGTGCAGCGCAGGCATCAGCACGTCCAGGAGGCCGCCGATCCACGCCCAATCCGCCGGCGTCCAGATCCTGTCGCCCGGCTGCGGAAACAGGTCGAAGGCCATTTCGACCCCCGGCAAGTGGCCGAGCAGCACCCGGTGGGCGTGCAACGCCCCCTTGGGCAGGCCCGTGGTGCCCGAGGTGTAGATGATCAGCGCCGGATCGTCGGCGGACGTGTCCACCGGAGCGAAGGCCGTCGCGCAGCGGTCCCGCAAAGCATGGAAGTCTTCCGCCCCCGCCGCCGGACCGTCGATGCACAGAACGAACACCAGATCCGGCAGCCGGTCGCGGATGCGGGCCAACCGCTCGGCCCCCTCCGCGTTGGTGACCACCGCCTTGGCACCGGCATCCCGCAACCGGTGCTCCAGCGCCTCGGGACCGAACAGGGTGAACAGCGGGATGGAGATGGCCCCCATCTTCCACACCGCGATGTGGGAATAGGCGGTCTCGGGAACCTGCGGCAGCAGGATGCCGACGCGGTCGCCCGGCCCGACCCCGCGGGCGGCCAAGAGGTTGGCGGTTTGATTGGAGAGGTCGCGCAGGTCGGCATAGGCGAAGGGCTGCGTGCGACCGTCGCCAAGCACATGGATTAGGGCGGGCCGCCCCGGATCGACCGCGGCCCAGCGATCGCAGACGTCCACGCCCATGTTGTAGCGGGCGGGAACGGGCCACAGGAACCGGCTCCGCACCTCGGCATAGGTGGCGCCTTCGGGCAGCATCGTCTTCCCCATCGGCTTGGTGTGCACCTTGCCGCCGGACTGTGGCGCAGCCGCCACTGGACCGTCCAGTCCCGCGGTCGCCGGCCGTACCGGAATCCCCGTCCCGGGATGCGCCGCGGGTTTCGGGACGCGATGCGGCGGCACCCGAATACTACACACCGTCGGGTCATGACCGCACCCGATGGACACGTGCATCCATCCCGGTAGTAATCCCGGCACTTATGCCAAAGGCATTACTTACGCCGTCGATGAAGTTCTGGGCATACTTGTCTTTGCATGGCGCGAGGCGGCCCCACCGGCGACCCGCAAATGCGTGCAGGCACCGCCCGGCGGCGGGGGCAAGATACGCGGTCCGGCTTTCCGCCCGATCAACGCGTCGAGATTTCGAACACCACCAAAGGATCCGGCGGCACATGGCGATCGAATGGCTGGACACGCTGCTGGATTTCGGCCGCACGCTGGCGATCCTGACGCTGGTGGTCTTCGCCCATGCGGTCATGGAACGGGCATCCTGGCGTCGCATCGGGCTGGGTCTTGTCTACGGTGCCGTCGGGGTGTTCGGGATGGCGACGCCCATTGTCCTGACGGATGGGTTCCTGTTCGACCTGCGCGCCGCCGTCATCGGGCTTGCGACGCTCTTTTCCGGACCACTTTCCGGGACCGTTGCCACCGTGTGCCTGGCGGGATACCGGCTGTGGCTCGGCGGTGGCGGGGTTTGGATCGGACTGGCGGCGATCGGCTTGGCCTATGCCGTCGCAACGGCCCTGTGGGTGGTCCATCGCCGCGACCCGGCGGGCGCGGACGAGGAGTGGCTGGTGGCCAGCGGGATTCTCCTGTCCGGCACAGGCCTGATTTTCCTCGCCCTGGTGCTGCCGGACGGCCCCGGCGCGCTTGGCGTCCTGGGGCCGCAGGCGGCGATGAACTTCGTCGCCATGCTGGTGGTCGGCTCCATCCTGATCGCACGTCGGCAGGCCCGGACCGCCCGCGAGCAGGCGCAGCAGCTCAGCCGCGACCTCCGCAGCGAGCAGGCGTTGATCGCGACCTTGATGGAGGGGTGGCCCGACGCGGTTTTCGTCAAGGATCTGAAAGGCCGCTTCACCGCGGCGAACGAGGCCCTGGCCCGGATCTTCGGCCTGCCCGGAAAGGAAGCGCTGATCGGGCGCAGGCTCGCGGACGTGTACCCCGACGTCCCCCTGATCGCGGACCAGATGGATGCCGAAGTGTTGTCCACGGGATGTCCCATCGTGGACCAGTTGGTGGAACGGTGCATAGCCGGCCCCGATGGGGAGAAGGTGACCTTTTTTTTCCGCACGACGCGCCTGCCGCTCCGGGATTCGCAGGGCGCGATCATCGGGCTGGTCGGGATCAGCCGGGACGTGACCCGGCAGGTCGCCGACCGGCGGGAACTGGAGGAGGCCAAGGCCGCGGCCGAGATCGCCAGCCGTGCCAAGTCCGAGTTCCTGGCCAGCATGAGCCACGAGTTGCGCACGCCGCTGAACGCCATCATAGGCTTCGGCGAGATGATCGCCGAAGAACGGCTGGGGCCGGTCGGAGTCGCCCGGTACAAGGAGTACGGAGCGGACATCGCCCGCAGCGCATCCCACCTGCGACAGCTGATCGACGAACTGCTGGACCTCGCCCGGATCGAGGCCGGACGCCTCGAACTCCGCGAGGAGACGCTGCCGGTCCGCGAAGAGGTGGAGGCCGCACTGCGGCTCATCGCCGGCAGCGGCATGGCCGAGGGGCTGAACCTGGACACCGCGCCCATCCCCGATGGCCTGTTCCTGCATGCCGATGCCCGGGCGTTCCGGCAAATCCTGCTGAACCTTCTCAGCAATGCCGCCAAATACACGCAGCCCGGCGGGCGGATCACCGTCCGGACCGAGGCCGACCCGGACGGCGGTCTCCGCCTGGTGGTGGAGGACACGGGTGCCGGCATCTCGCCCGACCGGATCGGCGAGTTGGGACACCCCTTCGCCCGCGGCACCGATGCCCTGACCCGGCAACACCGCGGGTTCGGCCTGGGCCTGTACATCACCCGCATGCTGGTGGAGCGGCACGGAGGGACCCTGACGCTGGAGAGCGAACTCGGGTGCGGCACGCGGGCCGCGGTCCGCTTCCCGCCCGACCGGATCAAGGCAAGGGTCGGCGCCGCCGCGGCCATCCCATAGCACGTCGGGCGTGTGCACGCCGCGCCACCGGCAGCGGCCCGCGACTTCCATTCAATTCCGCCAACCGCCCAATGCCGCACGTGGCTCCCCCCAATCCACCACGTGCACAGATTCGAAGAAACCTATCTCACGATTGATCCTGCGATTTGCGCCTTGGCCTTCGGTTGTATGCCGGCTTCGCCTCTATCCCACCGCGTGCCGCCATGGGATTTGTTTCCTTACTAATTTTTAACGATCGAGTGGGGAAACCGGGATGGCGTCCACGTGGCAGGAGCTCTACGGCGATCCGTTCGGACCGCTGGACCAATTCCGATCGATCATGAGCGGGACGCAGCGGACCCTGTCCGCCCGTGCCGACAAGGCCTCCGGCACGGGCGGCGACGACCTGTTCCGGCTACTGGGCGGCAACGACGCGCTGTCGTCCGGCGGTGGAAACGACTGGATCGACGGGGGGCACGGCAACGACACGCTGAAGGCCGGAAGCGGCCACGACTTCGCCCAGGGCGGCGACGGCACGGACTGGCTCTACGGGGAAGCCGGGAATGACCGTCTGGATGGGGGCGCCGGCAACGACCACCTCGCCGGCGGCGCCGGAAACGACGAGATCCAGGGCTGGACCGGCGCCGACCGCATCCAAGGCGGCGACGGGGCGGACGACATGGATGGCGGCCCGGGCAACGACACGGTGCTGGGCGGATCCGGGGACGACATGCTGTGGGCCGGAAGTTCGGGCGTGGACCACCTGTATGGTGGAACCGGCGCCAACACCTTCCATGCCTGGGGCAATGTCCGCGGGGTGGTGGAGGAGCGCCCGTGGGGCAGCACCATCGTTCCGGCGGGATCGGTCCACTACCACCTGGAAGGACGGGCCGACACGGTTTGGGACAACGGCATCTCCACCGACACCGACGTGCTGCACTACACCGGCAAGGGATCCGCCACGGTTCATTGGTTCGGCGGGGCCGCGGTGACCGAATACGATCCCGCCTATGCCCTGCCGCCGTTCCACTCCCACGGCGCCACGGACAAGGTGGTGCTGGAGAACGTGCACGTGGGCGGAAACCGGATCGACAGTTTCGCCGAGTTCACGGCCATGATCGCGGACGGCCGTATCGGATACACCCACACCCCCAAGCAGCCGGACGGATACCACCCGCTGGACGGCCAATCCTGGCGCGGCAATTGGGACGCCGGCGGCATCGTCCTGGATTTCGGGCCCGCGCCGGACGGCACGCAGCGGATCCTGTCGTTCCACACCACCTCCCTCTCGGGAACCGACGGGGTGGCCAGCTTTTCGGCAGCGGATTGGCTGATCGCCTGAGGATCCACCCCGATCGTTCAGGGTGCGACCAAGGGCCAGATGCGGCGCGCGGCATGCGTGCTCATCTCCCTCAACGGACACGCCCGACCGGCGGCGGCCGCCGGTCGGGTGCCCATCGGGGGATCGGAACCATGTACGACACAGCCGCAGTGCGCAGCAGGCTGATTGAGGACGCACGGGCGCTGGAGGCCGCCGCCGCCGCCGCGCCGGACGACGGGCGCGCCCGCTTCCTGGGACTGGCCGCCGAGGCGGTGCGGACGGCCGAACTGCTGGTGGATCAGGCCGCGGAGGGTATCGTCCCCGGCGATTGGCCGGTCGACACGCTCACCCAGGCGGCCTGGCTGCTGGTCCGGGCCGCTTATGAGAACCGGGTCGACGGCGTGCTGGCCCGGGAATTGGCCCCGCTGCGCCGAATACTGGAGACGCGCGGCCTGGTCTGCGATCCCGGGACGGCGGAAACCTTGCCGCCCGACCAGCCCGACCAGGAACCCCGGGACGTGCGGGGGGATGCCACGGACCGGGTGCCGGCGCCGGGCCATGGGGATCTCCGTGCCGACGATCCATGGGCGCATGAGCGGACGGAAACGCTGCTGGGTTACGCGTCGGGCGAAAAGCATTTCCGTCCCGGCACGCCGCTGACCCGGGCCGAGGAGGCGCTTCTGGACGAGGGCCTGCTGCACTACGCGCATAAGGACGAGGGCGGGTTCGCCATCGGCTTGTCGTCGCAGGGCTGGCAGGCATTGGCCGGGTCCGGCACACCCCCGCGCCAAGCGGCCTGAGCGGGCCGGCCCGGGCGACACGCAGGCTCCGGACGGACGGAACGATGAAACACCTGATCGGGGTCCTGGTCCTGCTGTTCGCCCTGCCGCTCGCCAGCCACGCGGTCTGGTGGTGGTGGCGCGGGTGGCCAGACCATTGGTCCGGGGCGGACTGGTCCTCGGCCCGGCTGCTGCCCGACGCCGGAAACGAACCCGACGCGGTCGTACATGTCATGGCCGCGCGCGTGGGCCGGTGGCGCGGCATCTTCGCCCACCACAGTTGGATCGTCGTGAAGCAGGCCGGCGCCCCGCGCTATACCCGCTACGATGTGGTCGGCTGGGGCATGCCGGTCCGCACCGACCACCGCGACCCCGATGCCCGCTGGTTCGGCAACGAACCGGTCGTGGTGATGACACTGCACGGATCGCAGGCCGAAGCCGCCATCCCGCGCATCCGCGCCGCGGTGGCCGACTATCCGTATGTTCGGCCGGGCACCTACCGGGCGTGGCCGGGACCGAACTCGAACACCTTTGTCGCCCATGTGGCGGCCACCGTGCCCGAACTGGCACCCGCCCTTTTGCCCACCGCCCTGGGCAAGGATTTTCGGCCGGAACCGCCAACCGGCCCCGTGTACGTGGGCCCGCCGCCCGGCGGGCACGGCGTGCAACTGTCCGTCGCCGGCCTGTTCGGCTTAACCGTCGGATGGGTGGAAGGCGTGGAGGTCAACCTGCTGGGCCTGATCGCGGGCATCGATGCCCGCCGTCCGGCGCTGAAACTGCCGGGATGGGGCCGCATCGGCCTTTCCCCGGCCGAAATCGTCCGTCCCCTGGCTCCTTAGGACCCGACGGAGCGCAGGATGGTGCGGCGCTCGACGATCACCGGGGTCGTGCGCGCACCGCCGGCCCGGCGCTCGGACGTATAGGCGCCCGAACCGGTTCCTGCGCGGGTGGGCATCGTGGCCCGGTCCGACCCGCGATCCGGGCGGTCGGCCCTGTCGGCTGCCCCCGCACCATCGCGCACTCGGAAGATGCCGGCCTCGTCCGGCAGGCTTTCGGCATAGATGACGACCGAATTGAGCGAGACCGGCTTCGAAGGATCGCGACCACGGCCGTCGTAGGGGCGGATCCGCCCGGCATCCAGATGGGCCTGGGCCTCGTCGGCCGAACAGTTCAGCCAATGGGCGGTCTGGGCGATGGTGATGGCAACGTCGTTCATCGGGATCCTCGGTCGGGCCGTGCGGGCTTCGGCGGCCACCCGCGTGGGCGGCGGCAAGGATAGGGCACGCCCGGCCGCAGCAGACGAGATCAATTTGCGCCACAGGATTAACGCGTACGCATAGCCCGGCTCGGCACGCCGAAACTATTGCGGGCACAGCAGCCGCACAGCGCTGTTTTCCCGGCAGCAGGACACGTAAGGACGCATCGTCCGATCGGTGCTGCGCGTTGGCATCCGGTGGAATTGTGGGATCGTTGGAATGGCTCGCTCCAGACCGCTCGACATGCCGGTGTCGGCGAACGATTTCCGGAACGGGACCGAGTACGCCGCAGCACTCGGTCGTTGCCGTATCCTGGACACGCCGCCCGAACCCGCCTTCGACGATCTCGTCCGGCTTGCCGCCCAGATCTGCCGCGCGCCGATGGCGGCGGTGGCCCTGGCCACCCAGGGGCGGCTCTGGTTGAAGGCGGAAATCGGTCTGGGCATCCGGGAAATTCCGCTGCTTGCATCGGCCAATGTCGACGCCGTTCTGCATCCCGAACTGCTGGTCATCCCCGACACCGCACGGGATCCGTGCTTCGCGGAACACCCGCTGATCAACGCCGGCCCGGGCCGGCGCTTTTACGCCGGGGCACCGTTGGTAACGTCCGAGGGATATCGGATCGGCGTCCTCTGCGTCGTCGACGAGGCGCCACGGCCCGAGGGGCTGACGCGGGAGCAGGCATCCGCCCTGGGTGCGTTGGCACGGCAGGTCATCGCACTCGTGGAGCCACGCGGGCCGGTGGGCGGACACGGGCCGGAACCGGAGGACGGCACCTCGGCGGAACGGGCATTGCGCGATGCCCAGGCCCGCGCCGAAGCCGCTGTCACGGAATACGCCGCGGTCCTGGACCAACTGGCCGAGGGTGTCGTCGTTGCGGATGCATCCGGACGGATCGTCCTGGTCAACGCCGCCGCGGCCCGCCTGCATGGCGTCTCACGGCTGGGGGTGGCGACACCGGACTACAGCCGGACCTATGGCCTCTTCACCGAGGACGGGCAGCCCTTTCCGTCCGAAGACTTGGCGCTAAGCCGTGCGCTGCGGGGCGAGAGCGTGGAGGACAGCCGCTGGCGCATCCGCCGGCCCGACGGCTCGGAAATCCTCGCCATCGGCAGCGCCCGTCCGTTGACCGATCCTGATGGCCGCCGGACCGGCGCCGTGTTGACGCTGCGCGACGACACCGCCCGTCAGGCCGCGGAAGCCGCGTTGCGGACCGGCGAGGCACGATTGAAAGCCCTGATCGGCCTGGGCGACCGGCTGCGCGAGCTGCGCGACAGCGCCGAAATCACCGGGGCGGCGGCCGAGATCATCGGCCGCACGCTGGGTGCCGCCAGCGCGGGCTACGGCACGGTCGACATTGCCGAGCGGTTTTTCACCGTCCAGCGCGATTGGACCGGCGGCACCATCCCGAGCGGCGCGGGCACCCACCGGCTGGACGATTACTGGACGGGGTTCGCGGCCGAACTGAAGCGCGATGAAACCGTCTCCGTGGAAGACGTGGCGACGGACCGCCGCCTGCCCCGGCTGGCGGCCGAACGCTATTTGGCCGGGGGGGTGCGCGCGTTCCTGAACGTGCCCGTGATCCGCAAGGGTCGGCTGGCCGCGATCCTCTATGTCCAGGACACCGCACCGCGCCGCTGGTCCCCGGACGACGCGGTCTTCGCCCGGGACGTCGCGGACCGCGTTTCGGCCGCGCTCAAACGGGTCCGGGCGGAAAAGGAGGTTCGCCGCCTGAACGAGACGCTGGAGGCCCAGGTCGCGGAGCGCACCCACGAACGCGACCGCATCTGGCGGCTGAGCCGGGACATGATGCTGGTTGCCCACGTCGACGGCCGGATCGAGGCCGTCAACCCGGCCTGGACCATGACCCTGGGGTGGAGCCAGGAGGAGCTGGTCGGGACCAACTTCTTCGACCTGATCCACCCCGACGACGCGGCGGACTCCGCGAAGGAGGTTGCGCGGCAGGCGCAGAGCCTGACGACGCTGCGCTTCGAGAACCGCTACCGGTGCAAGGGCGGCGGCTACCGCTGGCTCTCGTGGATGGCGGTGCCCGAAGCCGGCCTGATCCATGCCGTCGCGCGCGACGTCACGGCCGAGAAGGAGGCGAACGAGGCGCTGCGCCGGAGCGAGGAGCGCCTGCGCCAATTCCAGAAGATGGAGGCCGTGGGCCAGTTGACCGGCGGCCTCGCCCATGACTTCAACAACCTGCTTCAGGCCGTCCTGGGCTGCGTGACGATCCTGCGCGACCGCGTCGGCGGCGATGCCAACGCGCTGCGGCTTGCGGACGGGGCACTCGCGGCGATCGAGCGCGGAGCGAAGCTGACGTCGCGGTTGCTCGCCTTCTCGCGCATCCAGAAGCTCGAGACGAAACCCGTCGATGTGAACGCCCTGGTGGTCGGCCTGCGGGACCTGCTGGCCCAGTCGGCAGGGCCCATGGCGGAGATGCGGCAGCATCTGATGAAGGGGCTGCCGCCCGCCATGACCGACCCGAACCAGCTTGAGAACGCCCTGATCAACCTGGTGGTGAACGCCCGCGACGCCATGCCGTCGAACGGCCGCGTCCGGATCGGAACGCGCCGGGTGGTCGCGGGCGACGACGATCCCGACCTCGCCCCCGGCACCTATGTGGAGGTCTCGGTTGCGGACACCGGTACGGGCATGCCGCCCGAGGTGGCGGCCCGGGCGTTCGAACCCTTTTTCACCACCAAGGCGGTCGGCCGGGGCACCGGCCTGGGCCTCAGCCAGGTCTACGCCTTTGCCCGGCAGGCCGGCGGCACGGCCCGGATCGAGAGCACGCCCGGCCACGGCACCATGGTCCGCATTCTGCTGCCGGTCGCGACGGGGGCGACGGAGCCCGACGGTGCGCAGGAGAACGCCGCCGAGGATCCGGTCCTGCAGGCGCACGTGCTGCTGGTGGATGACGAGGTGGATGTCCGGGAGGCGCTGGCCGCACTGTTGGAGGCGTCCGGCTGCACCGTGCGGGCGGCCGCCGATGGATTGACGGGGCTGGCCCTGCTGCGGGAGGCCGGCGCCCGGACGGACGTCCTGTTGGTGGACTATGCAATGCCCGGCATGAACGGCGCCGCCGTGGCCCAGGCCGCACGCCGGATCCGCCCCGATCTTCCGGTGGTGTTCGTCACCGGCTATGCCGACATGGTGGAGATCGGGACCGTGACCGGCGCCCCCGTGGTGCGCAAGCCGGTCCGGCGCGAGGATCTGTTGACCGCCCTGCGCCGTGCCATCGGAAGGCAGGAGCCATGATGCGGGGCCGACGGTCCCTGGGCGGTCCAGGCAGCACCCCCCGGTCGCCGAAGGGGCCGCGCCCTGGAGGATTGCCCCTGTCCGGACGCCCACCCGTTTGTTCGAACCGTGAACTTCCGTCCCTCCCGGCCTGTTGCGTCATGGAACCACCAAAAATGAATTCGGGGCGCCTTGGCATG
Source organism: Azospirillaceae bacterium (assembly GCA_035645145.1). Classification (GTDB taxonomy): domain Bacteria; phylum Pseudomonadota; class Alphaproteobacteria; order Azospirillales; family Azospirillaceae; genus CANGXM01. The sequence goes on from DASQNC010000016.1 coordinate 215,106, forward strand.
TACGACATCCGGCAAGACGAGGACGGCTACAGCGTGATCGACACGGACACGGGCCGTGTGGCCAGGGTCGACGGGGTCGCCATGAGGGGCCTGGACCTGCTGGACGCGGACGAGCTTGCCGAAATGCTCAACCATGTGGCTTCGCGCCCCGGCCGGCTGGCCCACGCGGCGGAGGCCATGGCGGCCCTGGCCGCCGGCGAGGTGCCCGAACCGTCGTCCGCGACGGCACCCGCCCGGCGGGCGGAGGCCGCATCATGACGGAGGGCTGACATGGCAGGCTTTGCAGGCTGGCTCGGGTGGGCCGAGATCGCGACGGCGCTGCAGGTGGTCGGGGTGGGGGTCGCCACCGTCGCCACATTCCTGGCCGCCGCGGCCATCCGCGACCGGGCGGAACCCCGGGCGCGGCTGAAGGTCCGGCTTCGCACCCCGCACCGCCCCCGCCGCTGAGGCCACCACCCGACGGGCACCCGACGGGGCGGAAACCGGGCAAAGGGGGCGGTGTGATTTCCGGGGCGCCCACCCCCTGCCCGTCCGTTTGCGTGCGGGGTCCGTTGCTTCCAAGGCCGCGCGGCCCTATCTTGCGGCCGCACCGTAGGAGGCACGGGTTCCTCGATGGCCGAGCAGGCGTTCATCCGCAACTTCGCGATTATCGCGCATATCGATCACGGCAAGTCGACGCTTGCCGACCGGCTCATCCAACGCTGCGGCGGCCTGGATGACCGGGAAATGCGCGAGCAGGTGCTCGACAGCATGGACATCGAGCGCGAACGCGGCATCACCATCAAGGCGCAGACCGTGCGCCTGAACTACAAGGCCAAGGACGGGCACACCTATCAGCTGAACCTGATGGACACGCCCGGCCACGTGGACTTCGCCTACGAGGTTTCGCGCTCGCTGGCCGCGTGCGAAGGCTCGCTGCTGGTGGTGGACGCCTCGCAGGGGGTGGAGGCACAAACGCTGGCCAACGTGTACCAGGCCATCGACGCCAACCACGAGATCGTGCCGGTCCTGAACAAGATCGACCTGCCGGCGGCCGAGCCCGAGCGGGTGAAGACCCAGATCGAGGACGTGATCGGCCTGGACGCGTCGGATGCGGTGCCGATCTCGGCCAAGACGGGCCTCGGCATCGACGATGTGCTGGAGGCGATCGTCACCCGCCTGCCGCCACCCCGGGGCAACCCGAACGCCCCGCTCAAGGCGCTGCTGGTGGACAGCTGGTACGACGCCTATCTGGGCGTGGTCATTCTGGTCCGCGTGGTGGATGGCCAGCTCAAGCGCGGCCAGAAGATCAAGATGATGTCCACGGGTGCGGAGCACGACGCCGAGCGCGTGGGCTACTTCACGCCCAAGGCCGTGCAGACCGACGTGCTGGGGCCGGGCGAGATGGGCTTCATCACCGCCGGCATCAAGGACATCACCGAAACCAAGATCGGCGACACGCTGACCGACGCCAAGCAGCCGGCGACCGAGCCGCTGTCCGGCTTCAAGCCGTCGATCCCCGTGGTGTTCTGCTCGCTGTTCCCGGTGGACGCGGACGATTTCGAGCGGCTGCGCGACAGCCTGGGCAAGCTGGCCTTGAACGACGCCAGCTTCCATTACGAGCCGGAGACCTCGGCGGCACTCGGATTCGGCTTCCGCTGCGGCTTCCTGGGTCTCCTGCACATGGAGATCATCCAGGAGCGGCTGGAGCGCGAGTTCAACCTGGACCTGATCGCGACCGCGCCGTCGGTGGTCTACCACATCCACATGACCAACGGCGAGATGATGGAGCTTCACAATCCGGCCGACATGCCGGACCCCGTGAAGATCGACCACATCGAGGAGCCGTGGATCAAGGCGACGATCCTGGTGCCCGACGAATACCTGGGCCCGATCCTCAGCCTGTGCACCGAGCGCCGGGGCCAGCAGGTGGACCTGACCTATGCCGGCAACCGCGCGATGCTGGTCTACCGCCTGCCGCTGAACGAGGTGGTGTTCGACTTCTACGACCGCCTCAAGTCCATCAGCCGCGGCTATGCCTCCTTCGACTACCAGATGGACGGCTACGCGGAAGGCGATCTGGTGAAGATGTCGATCCTGGTGAACGCCGAACCGGTGGACGCCCTGTCGACCATCGTCCACCGAAGCCAGGCCGAAAAGCGCGGCCGCGCCCTGTGCGAACGGCTGAAGGACCTGATCCCGCGCCAACTCTTCAAGATCGCCGTGCAGGCCGCCATCGGCGGCCGCGTGATCGCGCGCGAGACCATCTCGGCCATGCGCAAGGACGTGCTTGCCAAGTGCTACGGCGGCGACATCAGCCGCAAGCGCAAGCTTCTGGAAAAGCAGAAGGAAGGCAAGAAGCGCATGCGCCAATTCGGCCAGGTGGAGATTCCCCAGAGCGCCTTCCTGGCGGCGCTCAAGATGGGGGACGGCTGAGCCCCTCGCCAATCCGGTCCTTACGAGCAAAGGGGCAGGCGGAAACGCCTGCCCCTTTCGCTTGATGGGCACGGTCGCGCCCGCCGCCCCGGTGAAGGTCGAAACCTTCTCCGCGCGGTATCAAGCCCCTTCCGGCGCCGAGGCGGCTGCCATCAGCATGGCCGAGGGGTCATCGTCGAGGATGGTGACCGTAGCCAAGCCTCCGGCCGTCGGCAACGTCCCGCCGCTGGCATTGGCAAGGCGGATGTGGAACATCTCGTTCCCTTCCTGCGTGCCGTCACCGTAGACGGGGACCGAGATGGTCTTGGCCGTCTCGCCGGCCTGGAACACCAGACGCCCCGTGGTGGCGGCATAGTCCAGGCCCGCCACCGCCGTACCGTCGACGGTGGCATAGTCGACCGCGACCGGGCCGGCGGCGGCCTGGCTCAGGGTGACCGTAACCTTGGCCTGGTCGATGGACGGCGTGCTGCCGCCGGTGCCGGGTTCGGGCATGGCGAACATCAGCGGCCTCAGGGCATTGACCTTGTCGGTCAGCACCGTGCTCCAGTCGTCGGCCAGGATGCCGCCGGTGTCACCCGAATTCGGGTTCCACGACCACCAGGCCCAACCCACGCCCAGCTCGCCCGGCTCCAGATCGTTGGTGCCGTTCACGTCGTAGTCGCCGGCCAGGTATTGGGTGATCTTGTCCAGCCAGAGCTTGTCCTTCGGGTCGATCAGCCGGCTGCCGAACTCGCCCAGCATGACCGGGGCGATGTCCTGCTCGTGGATGTAGCCCCACATCTGGCTGAACTTGGCCGGCAGATTGTTGGGGAAGTCGGTCCCCTGGAACCATTGCTGCGGGTAGACCGAGTTCGGGTAATCGTGGGGGGAATAGACGACCTTGTTAGGCACGTTGAGCGTCACCGGGTCGTCGCGCACCCCCATCAGGTTGCCGCCGTACCAGTAGCCCTCGCCGTTGTAGGCCTGGATCCCCTCCACGAAGATCAGCCAGTCCGGGTTCTTGGCGTGGATGGCGTTGCCCGCGCGCTCGGCCGCGTCCTCCCAGTCGGTGGGACCGCCGGTGCCCCAGGTGGCCGGGCCGTGCGGCTCGTTGTGCAGGTCGGCGCCGATGACGGTCGGGTTGCCCTTGTACCGTTCGGCCAGCATCTGCCAATCGGCGATCCACCGGCTTTCCGGATACTGGTCCGTGTACCACAGGCCGCCGTTCTCGAACCCCACACCGGCCGCGCTGCGGTGATGGTCCAGAATGATGCGCAGGCCGAGCTGGCCGGCATAGGCCACGATCCTGTCCATGATCTGCAACCCGGTCAGGCCCTGCAGATCCGGGTTCTTCGAGAAGTCGATGCCGTTCGGGATCCTGCCCGGCTCGAACATCTCGTTGCAGTAGGTCAGCCGGATGGTGTTGAACCCCAACCCATCCATCTGATCCATCATCTCCTTGTAGCCGCGAACCCACAGCCCGTGCGGCGCATGGGTTCCCGACTCCATTCCGAACCAGTTCACGCCGGCGATCTTCACCGGGTTGCCCGCGGCATCCACGATCTGGCTGCCGCTGGTCGAGAAGTAGCCGGCCGCCGGACGCGGGTTGCCTTCGGCCACCTGTACGGATGAAATCCCGATCTGCGGCAGCGCGACCGCGGTATCGTCGTTCACCACCGTCGCCACGCCCTCGCCGTCGACGATGCGCGCGTTCACCGGCTTGGCCAGACGCAACAGGAACGCCTCGTCGGCCTCCGCGGCGAGATCGCCCGTCACCGCCACGGATACGGTCTTGGCCGTTTCGCCCGGATTGAAGGTCAGCGTGCCGGTGGCGGCCGTGTAGTCGGAGCCCGCCTTCGCGGTGCCGTCGGCGGTCGCGTAACCGACCGTGACCGTTCGGCCCGACGCCTGGGACAAGGTGACGGTGAACACCGCCTGGGTCGTGCCCGCATGCCCCTCCACCAGCCGCACGTCGGACGTCCGCAGATCGGGCACAACGTCGTTGTCCAGGATCGTGCCCGCCCCCTGCCCGTCGGCGATGGTCGCGCCCTTGGCGCCGGACAGCCGGACCTGGAAAGCTTCCGTCCCCTCGACGGTCCTGTCGCCCAGGACGGCCACGTCGAACGCCTTGACCGTCTCGCCGGGGTTGAAGGTCAAGGTCGTGGTGCGGGCGACATAATCCGCCCCGGCCCTGGCGGTGCCATCGGCCGTGGCCACCACCACCGTCACCGGCACGGTCGAGGCCTTGGACAAGGTCACATTGAAGCGCGCGGCCTTCGAACCGCTGTCCCCCTCGACCACGGTGGCATCGCCCAGAACGAGCGACGGCAGCACCGGCGCGACATCGTCGTTGCGGACCAGGGCCTCGCCACGGGCATCGGCCAGTGTCGCACCGGCCGGCGCCGACAGGACCAGGGCGAACCGTTCGTCCATCTCCACGACGGTGTCGCCACGTACGGGAACGGACACCGTCTTCGTCGTCTCGCCGGGTTGGAACGTCAGGGTGCCGGTCCGGGCATCGTAATCGCTGCCCGCCAGCCCCGTTCCATCGGCGGTGGCGTACTGGACCGTGACCGCACCGGCCGCGGCCTTGGACAGGGTGACGGTGAAGACGGCATCCGTGGTGCCGGCATTTCCTTCGGCCAGAACCACGTCCGCAACCGTCAGTGCCGGCAGCACATCGGTCGGCGTCTCGGCAATGGCGTGGCCGTTCAGCAGGAACGTGGCGGGTTCGGCAACGGGGCCGGGGGTGGTCGGCGCCCCCAGGAAGCCGAAGTCGATCGCTTGGCCATTGGCGACCGTCCCATTCCATGCGGCATTGCGGATGACGTAGCGGGTGCCGATCCGGCTGAGGATTTCGGCATTCCAGATGTGGGTGATGTCGGCGGCGAGATCGAATTCCAGGGTCCAGCCGTTCATGACCCCGCCGCTGGTGTTTTGGAACTTCACCCCGGCGTTGAAGCCCGTGCCCCAATTGTCGACGACGGTGTAGTCGATGGTCGCATAGGCCATGGCCCGATCCCGCATCCGATTGGCGAATGCGGGAGTTGATGCCTCCGGCCGGCACCCACGGTTGTGTCAAGTCTGGGACCGCGACCCGCGAAGGAGGATCCGGGCCGCCCCGGGTGCCGGGAGCCGTCGGCGCAAGGGACGGAAACGGGCCGGGAAGCCCCGGGGACCCATCGTCCGAAGCGAACGCCACGCGCCCGAACCGCGACTCCGTCACGAAGCCGGCGCCGGCCATCGATTGCGGCGCCACCACCGACATGCCCGGACAAGGGGCGTGCGGAGGGCGAAGGCCCCATTGGAGCGGGACCTCCCACCCGCCCATGTCCGCCGCGGCGGTGGCGGCCCGTCAGGCCGCCCTGTGCAGGACCTGCATCCGCCCGTGGTCGCCCCGGTGGATGAACAGGAAATTGCGCACATAGCCTTGCTCGGCCGGCTCGCCGATGCGCTTGGCCTTGTGCGGTGGCTGGTGGACGGACGGCCGGAAACCGTCCACATCGACCCAGCGCCCCTCCCACAGGAAGACGCCCCGGTAGCCGTGCCGGCCAAGGAAGTCGAAGATCTCGCCGGGCAGGCCCGGGGCGAACTTCTCTTCCGCCTCGACCATCAGCATCGGACGGTCGCGCTCGATGATGCCGGAGGCCCCGCGCAGCACGGCGGGCTCGTGGCCTTCCACATCCACCTTGATGAATCCGACGTTCGCCAGACCCAGCCCGTCCAGGGTGCGCTTGGCCACCTTCACCGGCCGCACCGCGAGACCGGCGTTGGCGCCGGGTTCGAGCGAGCTTCGGCCGGTCAGCTCGGTCCGGCCATCGGCCGTGGGGATCAGGAGGGTGCCGACCCCCTCGACGTCGGACACGGCCATGTTCAGCACTTCCACCGGCGCACCGGCGAAGTCCCGCCGCAGCTTCTCCGCAAGGATGGGGTTCGGTTCGACGGCGTACACCCGGCTCGTCCGCCCACGCAGCAGGTAGGTGACCATCCCCACATTGGCGCCCACGTCCACCGCTGCCCGGTTCCGGTCCAAGAGCCGCGGCAGAAACCGCAACTCCGGTTCCCCCGCCCGCATCTCGCGGTGCAGAAGAAGCTGGAACTTCACAAAGTTGGCGACGGGCCGCGGCAGCACAGCCTTGGCTACGCGCATCGCGGGCGCGGCGACGGAGCGGACAAGCCGCTGAACCATGAACCCACCTCGTCCTGTCAAGCTTCGGTGCGAAGGGCGGCGCCCCAGCATCCGGCCAAACAGGAACAAGGACGGACGCACAAAGATCGAGCCCTCATCTGAAATTGTCACAGGATCCCGGCACTCGTCTTGGAGGGCCTTCAGGTCAGCGGGAGTACCACCGTGAATACCGCCCCGCGCACCCGGCCATCCGGACCGGTCCGGTTGGCCGCCGTGATCCGGCCGCCCAGCGCTTCGACGATCTGGCGCGAGATCGACAGCCCCAGGCCGGAATGCTGGCCGAACCCTTCCGAGGCCGGCCGCTCGGAATAGAAGCGTTCGAAAATCGCTTCGAACTTGCCTTCGGGGATGCCCGGCCCTTCGTCAACGACGGTGACTTCCGCCGTCTCGCCTTTTGTGGACAGGCCAAGGGTGACGGTCCCGCCGGGCGGCGAGAACGAGACGGCATTGGCGACCAGATTGCGGAACACCTGCACCAGCCGCCCTTCCACGCCCATCACCTCCACCGACGGCCCGCGGGGCGGGGCCAGCACCAGCCGCGGCGCGCCGTCGACACCCTCGTGGGTTGCGGCGTGCATGTCCACCAGGGTGGCCAGCATCCGGCGCAGATCCACCGCTTCCGGCTCGGCCCGGCTCAGCTCCGCGTCCAGGCGCGACGCGGCCGAAATGTCGGTGATCAACCGGTCCAGGCGCCGCACATCGTGCTCGATCACCGCCATCAGCTTGGCCCGCCGTTCCGGGTCGGCGATGCGGCCCGCGGTTTCCACCGCGGACCTGAGCGACGCGAGGGGGTTCTTGATTTCGTGCGCAACGTCGGCGGCGAACCGCTCGATGGCGTCCATGCGGGTCCACAGCGCCGCCGTCATGTCCCGAAGCGCCCCCGAGAGGTCGCCGATCTCGTCCCTGCGGGCGCGGAAGTCGGGGATCTCCGCCCGGCGGCCCGTCCCCGCGCCGAACGCCCCGTGGCCCGGGCGCACACGGTCGGCCGCACGGGCCAGCCGCCGGATCGGCCGGGCGATGGTCTGGGCCAGCCACACCGACAACAGCGAGGTGATGAGAAGCGCCACGCCGAAGACCTGCAGCACCTCCAGCCGCACGCCGCGCACGGCCTCGGCGATCTCGGTTCCCGGCTTGGACACCAGCACGACGCCCAGGATCTGGCGCAGCCGCTGGACCGGAACCGCGGCGGTCAGCACCAACCCGCCATCGGCCCCCTTCCACACGCTGGCCGACGCCTCGCCCGTCAAGGCCCGCAAGGCGTCCGGATGATCGGCGGCGCCGCCCCCCGGCGTTTCGCGGTAGGGCGGGAGGTCGTCCCACGACGGCGCACGCAGGACCACCCAATCGTAGATGCGATGGACGATCCGCGTCAGCAGCGGCATGTCATCGGCCGGCGGCAGCTCGACGATCTGGACGGTGCCGCCCGGCCCGCCCAGGAACCGGCTGTCCGCCATCAGTGAGCCCTGGGCATCGAACAGGCGGGTCCGGACACGCGCGGCCTCGAACAGGCGGCGGACCATGGCGCGGCCGGCATCGGTGTCGATGGCGTGCTGCTCGTCGTAGTATTCCGCGGTGGCGCCTTCGCCCATGGCCGCGGCGAAGACGCGGGCCTGTCCCAGAAGCGCATCGAGTTCGGCGGCCACCAGCCGCTCCTGGTAGCGGCCCAGGTACAGCAGCCCGAATGCCAGGAAGAGCAGCGCCAGGATGTTGAGCGCCAGCACCCGCAGCGTCAGTGGCGACAGCGCCCCCCGCCCGCCGCGCTGCCGCAGCCGCGCCCGTGCACGCCGCTTCATGTCCGCCCTGAGCCGGGCCAACGACCATCCGGGGCGGGCCGCCCGTCCGCGGTCTCCGCCTTGCGGTTGGAAGGTGGCGGGCCGAACCCGCCCACCCGCCTGGCCGGAGCGGCCGGACACGGCGGATCAATCCTCCTTGTAGCGGTAGCCGACGCCGTACAGCGTCTCGATTTGGCCGAAGTCGGGATCGACCACCTTGAACTTCTTGCGGATGCGTTTGATGTGGCTGTCGATGGTGCGGTCGTCGACGTAGATGTGCTCGCCGTACGCGGCATCCATCAGCTGGTCGCGGCTCTTGACGTGGCCGGGCCGGGTCGCAAGCGCCTTGACCAGCAGGAACTCGGTGACCGTCAGCTCGATGGGCAGGCCCTTCCAGGTGCAGACGTGCCGGGAGCTGTCCAGCACCAGTTCGCCGCGCGCCATGATGGCGCCGGGGTCCCCGCCGGTCTTGGCCTTGGCCAACTGGTCGCGGCGCAGCACGGCGCGGATGCGTTCGATCAGGAGGCGCTGGGAGAACGGTTTGGTGATGTAGTCGTCGGCCCCCAGCTTCAGCCCCAGGAGCTCGTCGACCTCCTCGTCCTTGGAGGTCAGGAAGATCACCGGCATCTGCGAACCCTGGCGCAGCCGGCCCAGAAGCTCGATCCCGTCCATGCGCGGCATCTTGATGTCGAGCACCGCCAGGTCGGCCGGCCTTTGCGCCAGCGCGCGCAGCGCCTCCTCGCCCTCGGTGTAGGCGCGGACCTCGAACCCCTCGGCCTCCAGGGCCATGGAGACCGAGGTGAGGATGTTCCGGTCGTCGTCGACCAGTACGATCTTGAACGTCATCGGACCTTCCCGACCCGCATTCCGCCCCGGCCCTGCGCCGGGGAGCGGCGCCGGGTGGACGGCGCGGGCCTCCCCCGTTTTTCCCAATTCGTGTCCCGCCGCAATATGGCATTGTTGCGACGGGTTGAAAGCTGCGACGATGCGCGACGACCAGGAGACGACACCGGCACACCTGGCCCGAGGCGTCATGCGGGGACAGGATCGTGTTGCCCTGGCGACGGCACACGCCGGGCTCGACGGATGGCCGTATCCGTCGCTGGTGCAGGTGGCGCTCGACCTTGATGGAACGCCGATCCTGCTCGTGTCCGGGCTTGCCGAACACACCCGCAACATGGAACGGGATGCCCGCGTCGGCCTGCTGTTCGACGGCACGGGCGGATTGGACGCCCCCCTGACCGGACCACGGGTATCGGTGCTGGGCCGGGCGGAGCGGTCCGAAGCCCCCCGGCACCGGGCCCGGTTCCTGGCCCGGCACCCGGACGCCGGGATGTATGCGGGGTTCGGCGACTTCGGCGTGTGGCGGGTGGCGGTGGAGCGGGCGCAATTGGTCGCCGGCTTCGGCCGGATCCACCGGATCGCGGCGGACGAGCTGCTGCCGGCCGTCGACCGGGTCGCGATGCTGGCGGAACAGGAACCCGCGATCGTCGCGCACCTCAATGCGGAGCACGCCGATATCCTGCGCCAGTGCGCGACCGCACGGCTGGGACAGCCCGACGGTGGGTGGATTGTCACCGGCATCGACCCGGACGGGCTTGACCTAAGATGGGGTAGCCGAACCGCACGCCTCGATTTCGGATGCGAAGTGTTCGATGCAGAGGCCGTCCGGACCCAACTCATTCGATTTTCCAGCCGGGCGCAATCGTCCTTTAAGCGTTCCGCGTCCGCACCTAAGTAGGTCTCATTACAATGAAGCCCCGGAACAAGGGGCATAACGTCAGGAGCAGCCCAAGTGCCGCAAGCCCACCCCGCCGGTCCCGGCCTCGAAGTCCTCGGTCTTCGCAATCTGAAGGCCGTCCACTGGAACCTGTCCGTCCCGAAGCTTTACGAAGAGGCGCTGCTGCGCGGCGAGGTGAAGCTGGCGGCAAGCGGCCCCATGGTGGCGCTCACCGGCCAGCACACCGGCCGTTCACCCAACGACAAGTTCATCGTCCGTGACGCCATCACCGAAAACGAAGTCTGGTGGGGCAATGTGAACCGCCCGTTCGAAAGCGAGCGGTTCGACCTGCTGCAGGACCGCGTCACCGCCTACCTGCAGGGGCGCGAGGTGTTCGTGCAGGACCTCTACGCCGGCGCCGACCCGGCGCACCGGCTGAAGGTGCGCGTCGTCACCCAGCACGCGTGGCACAACCTGTTCGCCCGCAACATGTTCATCCGCCCGGGCGCGGCCGAGAAGATCGGGTTCCAGCCCGATTTCACCGTGCTGCAGGTGCCGGATTTCCTGGCCGACCCCGCACGCGACGGCACCCGGTCCGAAACCTTCATCCTGGTGAACTTCACCAAGCGCCTGGTCCTGATCGGCGGCACCTCCTATGCCGGCGAGATCAAGAAGTCGATCTTCGGCATTCTGAATTTCCTGCTGCCGGCGCGCGGCGTGCTGCCCATGCACTGCTCGGCCAACCAGGGCCCCGCGGGTGACACCGCGGTCTTCTTCGGCCTCTCCGGCACGGGCAAGACCACGCTGTCGGCCGACAGCTCGCGCACGCTGATCGGCGACGACGAGCACGGCTGGTCGGACAACGGCGTCTTCAACTTCGAGGGCGGCTGCTACGCCAAGGTCATCCGCCTGTCGCAGACGGCCGAGCCCGAGATCTGGGACGCCTCGCACCGCTTCGGCGCCGTCCTGGAAAACGTCGTCATGGACCCGGAAACGGGCCTGCTCGACCTGGACGACGGGCGACACACCGAGAACACCCGGAGCTGCTACCCGCTGGACTTCATCCCGAACGCCAGCCCGACCGGCATGGGCTCCACCCCCAACACCATCGTCATGCTGACGGCCGACGCGTTCGGCGTGCTGCCGCCGATCTCGCAGCTCACGGCCGAACAGGCGATGTACCATTTCCTGTCCGGCTACACGGCGCGCGTCGCCGGAACGGAAAAGGGCGTGGTGGAGCCGCAGGCCACCTTCTCCACCTGCTTCGGCGGCGTGTTCATGCCGCGCCACCCGTCGGTCTACGCCCGGATGCTGGGCGAGAAGATCGCCAAGCACGGCGCCACCTGCTGGCTGGTGAACACCGGCTGGACCGGCGGCGCCTTCGGCGTCGGCCAGCGCATGCCGATCGCCCATACCCGCGCGCTGCTGCGGGCGGCGCTCGACGGGCGTCTGGCGAAGGCCCCGCACCGGGCCGACCCGATCTTCGGCCTGATGGTGCCGGAAGGCTGCCCGGACGTGCCGGCCGACGTGCTGATGCCCCGCAACACCTGGACCGACAAGGCGGCCTACGACATCACCGCCCGGGACGTGGCGAAGCGGTTCGAAGCCAACTTCGCCCAGTACGCGGAGCACGTGGACGCCCGCATCAACGCCGCCGCCATCCGCGCCGCGGCGTAAGTCCGGGTTGAGACCACGGCCCGGCGGGAGCCCAAAGGTTCCCGCCGGGCTTTTCTTTTGGGGCCGCCCCGGACTGCATCGGGCAGGATCCGGCCGGTGGCCGGCGGGCCTTCACGAGCGGCCGCCTCCGACCGCCCGCCCTTCCAGCAGGTCCCGCCGCCGCGCCAGGGCCTCGGCCAAGCCGTTGAGCACGGCGCGCACGCGGGCCACGCCGCGCAAGTCATCATGGGTCAGGAGCCACAACGCCGTCTCCATGGCCGGATCGGGGCCGCGCACGCGCTCCAGCCCGTCCTCCCGGTCGCCCAGGAAGCAGGGCAGCGCCGCAAGGCCGAGGCCCGCCTTCGCCATTTCCAGCAGCCCCACCACCGAGTCCGCACGCCCGACGATCCGCGCCGGGTCGACATTCGCCCGCATCCAGCGCGCGGCCCCCAGGCCCGACAGGCTGTCGTCGGGCGCGACCCAGAGCCGGTCGAAGGGATCCACCTTGGAACCGGCCGCCTCCCCGCGGACACCATAGATCGCATAGGCGACGGCCGACACCCGCCGACCCACCAGCTCGGGCGGCGGTTCGCGCGTGGGCCGTACGGCCACGTCCGCCTCGCGCCGGGTGAGGCTGAGAAAGGCGTTCGACACCACGAACTCGAGCACGATCTCCGGGTGCTCGCGCCGCACCTCGGTCAGGCAGGGCCCCAGCAGCGACAGAAGCGTATCGGTCGTGGTGATGCGCACGGTTCCGCTCGGCCGCAGATCCTGGCCCGCCAGCCGCAACTCCAGTTCGCGCACCTCCGCCTCGACCCGTTCGGCCAGGGCCACCGCGCTTTCACCGGCCGGTGTCGGGGCGTATCCAGTGCGGAACCGGTCGAACAACCGCACCCCGATGCGAGTCTCGATGCCGTTCAGACGGCGGAAGACCGTCGCATGGTTCAGCCGCAGCGTCCGGGCCGCACCCGACAGCCCGCCGCTGCGCGCGATCTCAAGAATTAGCCTCAAATCGTCCCAAGCGAGCAGGCTTTGCATTGCCGCAAGCACACCTTGCCAATTTTTGGAATTCGTTTGCGCAAGCTAACAGGGCATTATCCAAATCGACAATCTTCCACGCAGGAGTTTTCCCATGCCTGATGCACGTTCGGTCCAGTTAGCGGCCCTGATCCTCCGGGTGTCCATGGGCGTCATGCTCATCGCCCACAGCCTGTATCTGAAGCTCTTCATCTTCACGCTGGCCGGCACGGCCGCGTTCTTCCAGTCCATCGGCCTGCCGGGTGCGCTGGCCTATGTCGTGTTCGCGCTCGAAGCGGTTGGCGGCATCATGCTGGTGCTGGGCATCCAGTCGCGTCTGGTCTCCCTGGTGATGGTGCCGATCCTGGCCGGCGCGACCTGGGCCCACTGGGGCAACGGCTGGATGTTCGGCTACCCCAATGGCGGCTGGGAATACCCGCTGTACCTGACGGTTCTGGCCGGCGTGCAGGTCCTGCTCGGCGATGGCGCCTGGGCGCTGAAGCCCTCGCAGCCCCTGGCCATCGGTGGCGCATCCGAATCGCCCCGCACCGCCTGACCGCAAGGCCCGCGTCCCCTCCCTTTCCTGTTCAAAGCCCGCCGTAGGCCCAACATGCCGACACTTGAACTGGTCAGCCATCATCTCTGCCCCTACGTGCAGCGCGCCGCCATCGTCCTGGCGGAAAAGGGGGTTCCGTTCACCCGGACCTACATCGATCTGGCCAACAAGCCGGATTGGTTCCTGCGCATCTCGCCGCTGGGCAAGGTGCCGCTGCTGAAGGTTGGGGACGAGGTCCTGTTCGAATCCGCGGTCATCTGCGAATACCTCGACGAAACCGCGGAGCCTCGCCTGCACCCCGCCGATCCGCTCGAACGGGCCCGCCACCGGGCCTGGATGGAGTTCGGATCGGCGATCCTGAACGACATCGGGGGCTTCTACTCCGCCCCCAATGCCGAGGCGTTCCAGACCAAGATCACCGCCCTGTCCGACAAGTTCCGTCGGCTGGAGGAGGTCCTGTCCACGAACCCGAACCGTGACGGCCCCTACTTCGCGGGCCAGACGTTCCGTGTCGTCGATGCGGTGTTCGGTCCGGTGTTCCGGTACTTCGACACGTTCGAGACGATCGCCGACTTCGGCATCTTCGCCGACCTGCCCAAGGTGAGCGCCTGGCGCGCCGCACTGGCGGAACGGCCGAGCGTGCGGAACGCGGTGACCGAAGACTACCCCAGCCGCCTCAGCACCTTCCTGCGGGTGCGCAACTCGCACCTGTCGGGGCTCATGGCGCGGGCCGCTTAAAGCCCGTCGCCGAACCAAAGAGGCGGGACGGCACGCCTCTCGTACCGCCGGGCGCATGGTTTCATGCGCCCGGCTTTTTTTGTTCATCCGGCGCCGGTGCTCGGGTGGAGCTTGGCTCGCGCGCCGATTGCCCCCCGGATTTAGGGCCGCGCCATTCGACGTGGGGTGCGGCTCCCCCCACTCCGGCAGGCGAGGGCCCCAATCCCCGCCGCCTGCCGGTTCAGTCCGCGGAGCCGGAGGCGCCCTCCACCTTCCCGCTGACGCCGGCTTCGGCGAAGGTCGCCATGTCGGTATGGCAGGCCACTGCCGCCTTCAGGATCGGAATGGCCAGCGCGGCCCCCGACGCCTCGCCCAGCCCCATGCCGAAATCAAGCACCGGCTCCTTGCCCAGGATCCCGAGCAGCCGCCGATGGCCGGGTTCGGTCGAGAGGTGGGCGACCTGGCAATGGTCCAGCGCCCGCGGATCGGCCTTGAACAGAACGGCGGCCGCGGCGGTGGACGCGAAACCGTCCAGCAGCACCGGCGTCCGCGCAAGGCGGGCGGCCAGGATCGCCCCCGCGATGGCCGCCAGCTCCAGTCCGCCGACGCAGCGCAGGGCTTCCAACGGATCCTCGGACGCGCCCGGGTTGGCCGCCAGACCGGCCTCCACCGCCTTGCGCTTGCGGGCCAGACCGGCCATGTCGACGCCGGTCCCGGGCCCGACCCAGTCCCCCGCATCGCCGCCGAACAGTGCGGCGCAGACGGCCGCCGCCGACGTGGTGTTGCCGATGCCCATCTCGCCCAGGCACAGCAGGTGCAGGCCCGGCTCCACCGCCATCATCCCGTACGCCATGGCACGGGCGCAGTCGTCCTCGGACATGGCGGGACCGCGGGTGAAGTCGGCCGTCGGCATTTCAAGGGCGAGTTCGAACACCCGCAGGTCCGCATCGGCCACCTTGGCCAGTTGGTTCACCGCCGCGTGCCCGCCGATCATGGCCTGGACCATCTGCGCAGTCACCGCGGCGGGATAGGCGGACACGCCCTGCGCCACGACACCGTGGTTGGCGGCGAACACGCAGATGCGCGGCCGCCGCATCTCGGGCGGGTGCCGCCCCTGCCATGTGGCAAGCCAGACCGCCAGATCCT
Organism: Azospirillaceae bacterium; assembly: GCA_035645145.1. Lineage (GTDB taxonomy): Bacteria > Pseudomonadota > Alphaproteobacteria > Azospirillales > Azospirillaceae > CANGXM01. The sequence goes on from DASQNC010000016.1 coordinate 230,273, forward strand.
CGAGCCGGCCGAGCGCTCCGCGCGGCTTGATCAGCTCCGCCTGGCGGGCACGCGCCGCGGTGCCCGCCTCCATGTCCGGCCCCGGAAGCTCGCGCACAAGGGCGCGGATTTCGTCGAAGGTCACTGCCGGCTGGCTCATGGTCTCAAATCCTGGACTGGAGTGGCGGGCAACATCGTCAATACGGGCGCGTGCGGCAAGGGTGTTTGCAGGCGCACGGCCCTACGCTAGACGGTCGCCATGCGCTGGCCCGCCCCGCTCGCCCCCCTCGCCGCCGCGGTGATTTTCCTGACCCGCGTGCCCCTGCCGTTCCACGGCCCGATGCCCGACGACCTGAACCGGCGGGCCATGGGCTGGTTCCCGCTGGTCGGCGCGGGCGTCGGAGCCCTGGGCGGCCTGGCCTTCTGGGCCGCGGCGGCGGCCGGTCTGCCGCCCCTGGCGTCGGCCCTGCTGTCCCTCGCCGCCATGGCACTGACGACGGGATGCTTCCACGAGGACGGGCTTGCCGATGTGGCCGACGGGTTCGGCGGCGGGCGCACCCGCGAGGCCAAGCTGGAGATCATGCATGACAGCCGGGTGGGGACCTTCGGCAGCATGGCCCTTGTCCTGGGTGTCGGCCTGCGCGCCGCCGCCCTGGCCGCCATCTCCGACCCGGCCGGCGTCATGGCGGCGCTGACCGCATCCGGCGCCCTGTCGCGCGCACCGATCCCGGCAATCGTCCGCGGCGTTCCGCCGGCCCGTGCGGATGGGCTCGCCACGCGCCAGGGGCGCCCCGGTCCGGGAACCGCGGCCCTGGCGGTCGCCACCGGGCTGGCCGCCGCCGCGGTCCTTCTGCCTGGCGCCACGGCCCTGGCGGCGGTGGCCGCGGTGGCAGGGGCGTCCGCGGTCATGGTCCACATGGCCCGCCGGCAGGTGGGCGGCTACACCGGCGATGTGCTGGGGGCGACGCAACAGGTGGGCGAGGTCGCCCTGCTGCTGACGGTCGCGGCCCTCACCCGACCGACGTGACCAGCAGCGCGAGCGCCGCCGCCAGCACCAGCACAGCCCCGAGCCCCGCGGCCACGGCATTGAGGATGACGGCCCGATGCACGTCGGCCGGGACGATTTTGGCCCGGCCGGTCCCGATCCAGGGCGCGTCCGCGACCACCTCCCCCCGCCGCCGCGGCCCGCCCAATGCCACGTCCAGCGCGCCGGCATAGGCGGCGTCCGTCCACCCCGCGTTTCCAGGAGCGACCGCCCGCCCGTGCACGGCGACGGCCCGGACAGCCGCGCGCGCATTGGCGCCGGGGACGGCCAGGGCCGCCGCCACGACCGATCCCGCGGCCAACCCGGCGGGGATGGCCGCCATCGCGTGCCGGAGACCGGCCGCCGTGGTGCCGAAGGCGGCATCCTGGAGCCCCGGTCGTCCGACCACCGCGTCCAGCCGCTCCGCCGCGACCCAGGCCAGCAGGCCGGCCGGGCCGGCCAGCAGATACCAGAAGGCGGGCGCCACCAAGCCCGACGCCGTCCCGCGGGCCAGCATCTCGATGGCGGCACGGGCCATGCCGTGTTCGTCCAGGCTTGGCAGGTGGCGGAATGTCTGACCGTCGAGCGCGGTGGCGGCGGCGGCCCGGTCGCGGGATAGAAGTGCGCCCGCGACGGCGGCGGCACGGTTCAGCGGACGGCGGACATGAAGGGCGGAGACCAGCAACAGGGCTTCCAGGATCCACCCGTTGCGCATTTGCCGGACCAGCCAATCCAATCCGGCCCCGGCGAGCGCCGCGCCGCCGACCAGGACGACCATGACGAGCACGCCGCGGACAAGCAGGGTCCGTTCCCCCCGGCCGGGGCGGTTGAGCTTGCGGTCGGCCCCCTGGGCCAGGGCCGTGACCAGCCGCCCGGGGGTGGGGAAAAGACGGGAGGGCAGCCGGATGTCGCCGACGCACACTTCGACCAGAAGCGCGGCCAAAAGAACCAGACAGGGCCGCAGCAGGTCCAGGCCGGCCCCGGTGCTCAACGGTTCCGGCATTGCGGCCCCGGCATCGAGGATGAAACCGGCCGCTTCAGCGGCCCGCCCGCTGGATCAGCGAGACCACACGCGCGTTGCGGCCCTCCTGCGCCCATTCCAGCGGCGTGCGGCCGCTGAAATCGGCCCGGCGCACGTCGGCGCCCGCCTCGATCAACCGTTGCACCGCCGCCGCATGGCCCTTGCGCGCGGCGGCCACCAGCGGCGTGATGCCCTGCTTGTTCTCCTGGTTGACGCGGGCACCGGCCGCCAGCAGCGCGTCGATGATGTCCACGTCGCCCCCGTCCGCGGCCCAGAACAGGGGCGTGTTGCCCACGCGGTCCTGGGAATTGACGTTGACGCGGGCGGTCAGCAACAGCTTCACCAGCTCGACGTTGCCGGCGCCCGCGGCCTGGCTGAGCGGCGTGCGCCCGGCGCTGTTGGGCGTATCCGCCGTCGTCCCGCGATGGAGAAGGATGCGAAGCTGGCCCGGATCGTTGGCGACCGTGGCCTTCATGACCGGGTCGCCCTGGAACAGTTGGATCTCGGCGCCGGCCGGGGTGGCGGCGAGCAGGGCCAGGATGGCAAGGGCGGCGATCGGGCGTCCCATGGCAGAATTCCTTGGCACGATGTCTCCCGCGACCGTTTAGACGAGGATGCGTGGCAAGGCCAGCCCGGGACCATGGCACGGCCACCGCCGGAACCAGCGGCAGGACCGAACCGGCCCCGACAGTCCCCTCTTTATAGCCCCCCATAGCCGATGTCAGAACCATCCTCCGCATCCATGTCCGAACCCCTTGCGGAGCCGCGGTCCGGCGGACGCACCCGTTCCGCGGGCCGTATGGGGCCGGGGGCGGGATCCGCAACGCAAAGGCCGTCCATCTGGCGCCGGATCGCCGCCGAGGTGCACCCGTTCCGGGCCGGCCTGCTGCTCCTGGCCGTTCTGTCCCTGCTGTCGGCCCCGCTCGCCCTGCTGACGCCCGTGCCGCTGCAGGTGGCGGTGGACTCGGTCCTGGGCGACCGGCCGCCGCCGGGTTGGCTCCGGGCCGTCCTGCCCGATGCCGCCGAATCGGGGGGGCGGCTGCTCTGGCTGTGCGCGGGCCTGGTGCTGGCGGTGGCGCTGGCCACCCAGGCGCACAAGGTGGTGCTCGGCGTGCTGCGCGACCTGACGGCGGAGCGGATGGTCTACGCGTTCCGCGCCAAGCTGTTCCTGCACCTGCAAAAGCTGTCGATGCAGCGGCATGATGCCAAGGGGTCGGCTGCATCGATCTACAGCATCGAGCACGATGCCGGTGCGCTGCATGTGCTGGTGGTCTACATCCTGCTGCCGATCGTCTCGTCCGTGGCGACGTTGGTGGCCACGCTGGTCGTGACCGCGATGGTGAACCCGCGCATCGCCGCGGTGGCCTTGACCGTATCGCCGATCCTGGTGCTGCTGACCTGGTTCTCGGGCCGTCTGCTGCGGGACCGCTGGCATCAGGTGCACGAGCACGAAATGCAGGCCCTGTCGGTGGTGTCCGAAACCCTGGGGGCGCTGCGCATCGTGCGCCTGTTCGGGCAGGAACGGCGCGAGCAGCGGCGCTTCCAGGAACGCAACGCCCGGACGGTCAGGGTGCGGGTTCGGGCGCAGCTTGCCGAAAGCCTGGCCGGGCTCGGCATCGGCATGGTCATCGCGGCGGGCACCGCGGCGGTGCTGGTGATCGGCGCGATGGACGTCCAGGCGGGCCGGATCACGATGGGCGAACTGCTGCTGCTGATGGCCTATCTGGCGCAGCTCTATGTTCCGCTGGAAACCATGGGCAACCAGATCACCTCGCAGCAACGCGCGTTGGCGAACCTGGAACGCGCCTTCGCCCTGATGGACGAGGCGCCGACGCCGCCCGAGAACCCCAAGGCCCCCCACCGCGGCCGCGCCCGCGGCGAGATCGAATTCCGCCGCGTGTCCTTCTCCTACGGTCCCAACCTGCCGACACTGCGCGGCGTGGACGTCCGCATTCCGGCCGGCAGCCGCATCGGCATCGTCGGTCGCACCGGGGCGGGGAAAAGCTCGCTGATCACACTGCTGGCACGACTGTACGACCCCGACGAGGGCCAAGTGCTTCTGGACGGCGTGGACCTTCGGGACTGGCGGATCGACGACCTGCGCCGGCAATTCGCCGTGGTGGCCCAGGACACGGTGCTGTTTTCGGACACGGTAGCATCGAACATCGCCTATGCCCGGCCCGACGCCACCCGCGAGGAGGTGGAGCGGGCGGCCAGGCTGGCGGGCGCCCATGATTTCATCACCGGACTGCCCGACGGCTATGCCACCCTGTGCGGCGAGCGTGGCCAGCGCTTCTCCGGTGGCGAACGCCAGCGCATCGCGCTCGCCCGCGCCTTCCTGACCGACGCGCCGATCCTGATCCTGGACGAGCCGACCAGCGCGGTGGATCTGGCGACCGAAGCGGCGATCCTGAACGGGATCGAGCGGCTGATGCCGGGCCGCACCACGTTCCTGATCACCCACCGCCTGGCGGCGCTGGAGCATTGCGACCGGGTGCTGGTGCTGGCCGGCGGGCGGCTAGTGGCCGACACCACGGATGTGCAGGCCGTGGTGCGGGCCGCGGAGTCGGAGTTCGAATTCGGCCCGGGTCCGGAGTCGGGGGCCGGCGGCTGATCGGCCGCCCGATCCATGGGATCGGGCCGTGCTCTAGACGTTCAGGTCCAGGTTCCAGCCGCGGCGCCGTTTCGCCTCGACGGCGCGGGCCTCGGTGCTGACACGCGCATCGGTTTTGTCCTCGTTGGGAGCCTTCCCGTGCGGGTCCACACGTCCGGAGGCCGCCGCCGCCTGCTTGGTCTGCGTCCGGGTCACCTTCGTGGTTTGGCTGGCGGCCGCGACGGTGGCAACCAACGCCTGCTGCACCGCCGTGGGCTGCGACTGGGTCGGGGCGGGGGGCAGAGGGGGCGGGTTCGGATTGATGATCATGCCGCGTCCTCTTCGACCGTCAGTTGCCGTGCAGGCCTTGCACCTCTTTCGAAAGAATAAGCCCGCCGGGGAATTTTGTCACCGCCACACTTCCCCGACTTTTGGAGGGGCCGCGTCATGAGTGGTAACCTTTATGACATATGCTTGGACCGATGCGCCTCCGATCGTGTAATAGACAGGCAGCGCATGCGGGACAGGTGTTTGCCGAATAACCATGGTGCGCACCTCGTTGCACCGGGTCGGAACGATCCGGCCGCAGGCCGTCACGGGCGCAACAGGAGACGAGGGTTCCTTGCTCTACCAGCTCTACGATCTGCAGCACGCCGCCCTGGCCCCCATGCGCTTCCTGGCCGAGGCAACCCAGGCCACCTTCCAACACCCGCTGGTTCCCGCCGCCTACACCCAGGCCGGCCGCGCGATCGCGGCGGGGGCGGAACTGCTGGAGCGGGTGACCCGGCGTTTCGGAAAACCCGAATTCGGCCTGCCCACCACCGTGATCGACGGGCGGGAGGTCGCGGTCACCGAGCGCGACGTCCTGGTGAAGCCGTTTTGCACATTGAAGCGGTTCGAACGTGCGACCGACCGTGGCGATCCCAAGCTGCTGGTCGTGGCGCCGCTGTCCGGACACTACGCCACGCTGCTGCGCGGCACGGTCGAGGCGCTGCTGCCGGCGCACGACGTCTACATCACCGACTGGGTCAATGCCCGCAACGTGCCGCTGAGCGAGGGCCCCTTCGGGCTGGACGACTACATCGCCTACGTCATCGAGTTCCTGCGCCATCTGGGCCCGAACACGCATGTGCTGGCCGTCTGCCAACCGGCGGTGCCGGTGCTGGCGGCGGTGTCGCTGCTGGCCCAGGCCGACGATCCGTGCCAGCCGGCCACCATGACGCTGATGGGCGGCCCGATCGACACCACGGCCGCCCCGACCCAACCGACCCGTCTGGCCGAAGCCCGGCCCCTGTCCTGGTTCGAGCGGACCGTCGTCGCCACCGTCCCGCCCTGGTATCCGGGCGCCTTCCGCAAGGTCTATCCGGGCTTCATCCAGCTGACCGGGTTCATGTCCATGAACCTGGACCGGCATGTGGATGCGCACGTGAACCTGTTCCGGCATCTGGTCCGGGGGGACGGCGAGGGCGCCGATGCGCACCGCAAATTCTACGACGAGTACCTGTCGGTCATGGATCTGCCGGCCGACTACTACCTGCAGACCGTCCAGCGGGTGTTCCAGGAACACCACCTGCCCAAAGGCTGCTTCACCTGGCGGGGCATCAAGGTCGAGCCGCAGGCGATCCGCAAGACCGGACTGATGACGGTCGAGGGCGAGCTGGACGACATCTCCGCGGTCGGCCAGACCTCGGCCGCGCACAGGCTGTGCAGCGGCATCCCCGCGGACAGGCGGGTGCAGCACCTGCAAAAAGGCGTGGGCCACTACGGCATTTTCAATGGCCGCAAGTGGCGCGAGGAGATCATGCCCCGCGTGCGCGACTTCATCCGCGCCAACGACGGCGGCGAGATCGCGCCGGCGCCCCTGCCGGCTGCGGCGCCGGCGATCCCGCGCCCGCGCACGTCCCCGGGAGGGCGGTCGCGCGCCTAGGGCGAACCCGATCGGACAATCCGCTCCACCGGACAAGCAGATGAAGCACGGGCCCGATCCCTTCGATCGGGCCCGTGCTTCATGGGCGGACGGCCATTACGACCGGAGCGAGCGGTACAGCGCGGCGTAGGCCTTGGCCGCGTGCTCCCAACTGTTGTCGCAGGCCATGCCGTTGCGCTGGAGCCGGCGCCAGAGGTCGGGTTGCCGGTACCGGCCGACGGCGCGCCCGACCGCCCATTCCAGCTCGTCCACGGTCGCGCGCTCGAAGGTGAAGCCGTTGGCGCGGCCCTCGCGGATGTCGGTCTCGTCCCCGTCCCGCACCGTATCCGCCAGCCCGCCGACCCGGCGGACCACCGGCACGGTGCCGTAGCGCAGGGCATACATCTGCGTCAGCCCGCAGGGCTCGAACCGGGACGGCACCAACAGCGCATCCGAACCGGCCTGGATGAGGTGCGACAGTGGCTCGTCGTAGCCCAGCACCAGGCCGACCGCGCCCTTGTGCGCGTCGGCGTAGGCCCGGAACCGGTCCTCCAGTTCCCGGTCGCCCGATCCCAGCACGGCCAGTTGCCCGCCCGCCCCCAGCAGCCCCGGCAAGGCCTGGAGCACGAGATCGAGGCCCTTCTGCCAGGTCAGGCGGCTGACCACGCCGAACAAGGGTGCGTCCGCCCGCACCTCCAGCCCCATCCGGTGCTGGAGCGCCGCTTTGGATGCGGCCTTCGCCTCGATCCGATCGGCATCGTAGGGGGCGGGAAGCGCCGGATCCGCCGCCGGGTTCCAGATCCCCGTGTCGATCCCATTGAGAAGCCCCACCAGATCGGCCCGGCGTTTGCGCAAGAGCCCGTCCAGCCCCATTCCGTCATCGGGGGTCGTGATCTCGTCCGCATAGGTGGGACTGACGGTGGTGATCCTGTCCGCATAGAACAGGCCCGCCTTCAGGAATCCGATGCCGCCGTAATACTCCAGCCCCTCCATCGTGAAGGACCGGGGCGGCAGGGCCAGTGCACCAAGCAGGCCCGCGTCGAAGACGCCTTGGAAGGCGATGTTGTGGATGGTCGTGACGGTGGCCGGACGGGGACGGCCATCCTGCTCGAACACGAGATAGGCCGGTGCGAGACCGGCCTGCCAATCGTGGGCGTGCACCACGTCGGGGCGCCATCCGTCCCCGGCCCCGGCGAGCCCGATCCGGGCCGCGGCCCGGGATAAGGCGGCGAAGCGGAACGCGTTGTCCGGCCAATCCCGGCCGTCCGGCCCCGTGTAGGGGTTGCCGGCACGGCCGTACAGCGCCGGCTGGTCGAGGACCATGAGGTCGAGGCCCCCATCCGTCCCGCCCTCCAACCGCCCGGCCAGGATGCGCCCTTCGAGCCATCCGGCGGGCCCCGGCAGCCCGTCCACCCGTCCCAGGTCCCGCCACGCGACCCCGGCCCCCAGCACGGCGGGATGGCCCGGCACCAGGACCCGGGCGTCAAAGCCGTGGGCGCGGAGGGCGGGCGGCAGGGCGCCGACCACATCGGCCAACCCGCCGGTCTTGACCAGCGGGAACACTTCGGAAGCGACGAGCAGGATGCGCATACCGGCGGGCACCACGGATCGTTCAGGTGTTCGCCGACAGGCGCGCGATGGCGTCGCGGGTGATCAGCGCGACGCCGCCCTCGCTGATGTCGAAGCGCTGGGCGTCCAGGTCCGGATCCTCACCGACCACAAGCCCTTCCGGGATGGTCACGCCACGGTCCACCACCACCCGCCGCAGCCGGGCATGCCGGCCGATGGAGCAATCCGGCAGCACCACCGCGCCCTCCAGCGTCGAGTAGGAGTTGACCCGCACATTGGAGAACAGCAGCGACCGCCGCACCGCGGCGCCCGAGATGATGCAGCCGCCCGAAATCAAACTGTCCATGGCATGGCCGCGGCGGTCGTCGTCGTCGAACACGAACTTCGCGGGGGGCAACTGTTCCTGGTAGGTGAAGATCGGCCAGTTCGGATCATAGAGGTTCAGGGCCGGGGTGACATTGGTGAGGTCCAGGTTGGCTTCCCAATAGGCGTCCACCGTGCCCACGTCGCGCCAGTACGGTTCCTTCTCCAGCGCGGTGATGACGCAGGAGTCCCGGAACGGGTGGGCCAGCACCTTCGCCCGGCTGATCAGGTAGGGGATGATGTCCCGGCCGAAGTCGCGCGAGGACGCGGGATCGTTCGCGTCGCGCTGGAGCTGGTCGTACAGGAAGGCGGCGTTGAAGACGTAGATGCCCATGCTGGCCAGCGCCATGTCGGGATTCCCCGGCATGCCCGGCGGATCGGCGGGCTTTTCCAGGAAGCTGACGACGCGTCCGTCCGCATCCACGTCCATCACCCCGAAGCCCGTGGCCTGCATGCGCGGCACCTCGATGCAGGCCACGGTGCAGTCCGCGCCGCGCTGGATGTGGTCCCGCAGCATGGCGCCGTAATCCATCTTGTAGATGTGGTCCCCGGCCAGGATCACGACCCACTCGGCCCGATGGCTGCGCAGGATGTCCAGGTTCTGGAACACCGCGTCCGCCGTGCCCTGGTACCAACTGGTCTCGTCGATGCGCTGCTGGGCAGGCAGCAGGTCGACGTATTCGTTCATCTCGCCGCGCAGGAAGTTCCAACCCCGCTGCAGGTGCCGCAGCAGACTGTGGCTCTTGTACTGAGTCAGGACGCTGACGCGGCGGATGCCCGAATTGAGACAGTTGGACAGGGCGAAGTCGATGATGCGGAACTTGCCGCCGAAATGGACGGCCGGCTTGGCCCGCCGGTCGGTCAGCGCACGCAGGCGGCTGCCCCTCCCGCCTGCCAGGATCAGTGCGATCGCCCGCCGCGTGGCCTGCCGCAGCTCCCGTTCATCCGCCATAACGCCCCTTCCCCGAGCTCATTTTCTTCGTATTCCAGCAAGCGGCCGGGCACCACCGGGAGGCCCGCCGCGGGGTCAAGCTGCCACACCGCCCGCCCGCGGCCAACCCGCCCAGGGGTAGTGCCATGGGCAGGCGATTCGGCAGAGGTCATACATCCCCGCACAAATGCTGTGCAGATCACGCGACGCAAAACACATCCGTCCGGAACAGCACAATAATTAGGCAAATGCGCACACCCGGGACGGGCGACGGACCGAAAGGATGAGTGTTTCCAGGGAGTTGTCGGTTCGGCACGCTTCTTGATGAGGGGACAGGGACCCGGCGTCCCGTCGCACGGCGGGGGTCGGACCCGTTGAACCTCGACGAGGGAAATCCATGAAGCGCACCTTTGCCGCCCTTCCGCCGGCGCTGGCCGCCGCGCTCGCATTGGCGCCAATCCCCGCCCTGGCCCAGGGCGCGGCCCCCACGGTCGATCCCGGCGTGACCGCGTGGATGCTGACCTCGACCGCCCTTGTGCTGATGATGACCATCCCGGGCCTCGCCCTCTTCTACGGGGGCATGGTGCGGAAGATGAACGTGCTGGCCACGGTCATGCAGAGCTTCGCGATCTGCTGCCTGGTCGCCGTGGTCTGGATGGTGGTCGGCTATTCGGTCGCCTTCTCCAACGGGAACCCGCTTTTCGGCGGCCTGGACCGGGTGCTGCTGACGGGCTTCGACTGGGCGGCCCCGTTCAAACTGGGCGGCGATCGGGAAACGGCGGTCCAGACCGCCATCCCGGAAAGCGTCTTCATCATGTTCCAGATGACGTTCGCGATCATCACGCCGGCGCTGATCGCCGGGGCGTTCGCGGACCGGATGCGCTTCTCCTCGCTGCTGGTCTTCGTGGCACTGTGGTCGGTGCTGGTCTATTCGCCGGTCGCCCATTGGGTCTGGCACCCGGAAGGCTTCCTGTTCGCCTGGGGCGTTCTGGACTTCGCCGGGGGCACGGTGGTGCACATCAACGCCGGCGTGGCGGGGCTGGTGGCCGCGCTGGTGGTCGGCCGCCGCAAGGGATACCCGGCGGGCAACTTCGCCCCGCACAACCTGGTGCTGTCGCTGATCGGCGCGTCGCTGCTGTGGATCGGCTGGTTCGGCTTCAACGCCGGGTCGGCGGTGGCCGCCGACGGGCGCGCGGGCATGGCCATGCTGGTCACCATGATCGCGTCGGCCGGCGGCGCGCTGGCATGGATGTTCGCCGAGTGGAGCGCCAAGGGGAAGCCGAGCGTGCTCGGCATCATCTCGGGCGCGGTGGCGGGCTTGGTGGCGGTCACCCCGGCGTCAGGCTTCGTCCTGCCCGGCCCGGCGCTGATCATCGGCGCTGCCGCCGGCCTGGTGTGCTACTGGGCCTCGACGTCGCTGAAGCACCGGTTCGGCTATGACGACAGCCTGGACTGCTTCGGCGTCCACGGCATCGGCGGCATCGTCGGCGCACTTCTGACCGGCGTGTTCGCCCGCGGCATGTTCACCGCCACCGACGCGCTGCCCGACGGCGCCTCGTCCGGCCTTCTGGAAGGCAACGTCGGACAGTTGCTGGCGCAGTTCAACGGCGTCGCCATCACGGCGGCCTACTCGGCCATCGCCACCTTCGTGATCCTGAAAGTGGTGGATGCGGTGATGGGCCTGCGCGTGGAGGAGGAGGTCGAGCGCGACGGCCTCGACCTGGCGCTCCACGGCGAGGTGGTCCACTGACGTCAGGCCCCGGCGGGGGCCTGATGGAGGCATTCCGCGTCCCCTCCCGGCGCGGATGCCCGAACTCGGGCCCGGGACGAATGTCCCGGGCCCCTTTTCATGCCTTGCGCAGGAACAGGGACGCCATCGGCACCAGCGCGTCGCACACCTGCTGCGCCTGCTGGGCGAAACGGTCCCAGGGCATGGCGGGATCGACCGCCCTGTGGATGTCGCCGAAGCTCCGCACGCCATCGGCCCGCGCCAGGATCGGGCCCGCGAGCCGCGGCAGCGGCAGCTTGAGGGCGAGGCCGTCCAGATCCACCTCGGGCACCGCGCCCGGGCGCAGGGATTTGGCCAGCGCCTCCACCTCCGCCCCGCGGAGCACCGGCACATCGTCCGGCCCTTCGAAGACCGCGACGGCACCTGCAACCTCCGCCGGCCGCTTCAGATAGACGATGTGCTTGCGGATGTTGCCGGCCAACCGCTCGGCCAGGGCCCAGCGCGCGTCGCGGTCGAGGGGGGCCAGCCGCTTGAGCAGCCGCGGGTCGCCGATCAGGTTCGCGGGATCGTAGCGTGCGGGCTCGATGAGCGCCGTGGGCTCCAGCCCCGCCCCGCGGACCCAGGCCAGCAGCTCGGGCACGGTGTAGGGGCGGTCGCGCCCGTGCAGCAGCAGGTCGTACAGGCCGGCATCGCCCGCCGCGTGGTCGGCCAGATGCGGGTTGCGGCGGAACCCGTTGGTGGCGGGAAGCTGGCGCAGCAGCCGGCGCGACAGGTCGATGCGCTCGGCGTCGGGCAGGTCCGGACCGGCCAGTTGCCGCAGCGCGTCCTGCAACGGATAGACGCCCGTGCGGCCGTAGGGGGCGTAGACCATCACCCCCATGCCGCCGCCCGGCGCCAGCACGCGTTCCAACGCCTTCAGACCGGCGTCCGGATCCTCCAGATGGTGCAGCACGCCGCAGCAGTCGATGTAGTCGAACGGCCCGCCGGCTGGCCCCAGATCCAGGAGCGAGCCCTGCCGGAACGTCACCGACGACAGCCCGCGGGCGGCCACGCGGGCGCGGGCGATCTCGATGGAGGCGGCCGACAGGTCCAGGTGCAGGATGGTGGCCGGCGACCCGACGTCGGCGAACTGCTGGGCCAGCATGACGGTGGCATCGCCGGTTCCGCCGCCCGCCACCAGGATGCGCAACGGCCGCGCGAAATCCAGCCGGCCGCCGAACAGGAAGTGGTTCAGCTCGTCCCGGTGGCTGGGGCTGCCGGTGACCAGCCGCCGCGCCTCGTCCCGCGGGTCGCGGGCCGGGTAAGGATAACCTTCGTACTGGCGGGACAGGACGGGATCGGTCATGGCCTCGGCTCCAACCGGGCCCGGATCAGGCCCAGCCCTCCGCGGCCCGGAGCTCGCCGACGGCGGTCCCGGCGCGGTTGCGCAGAACCGGGCGCAGCAGGGCCTGCCCGGCTTCGCTGCCCCATTGCGCGTCGGTGCCGACGCCGAGGCCGCGCAGCAGCGCCGCGGCGGCCACGTCCGCGGCCCGCCCGGCTCCGTCGTCCGCCTTGACCACCAGGGCCAGACGGCGGCCGGGAATGACGAAGGCGTGCACGCCTTCCGCCCCGCCCTTGGACGCGGCCTCGGTCCCCAGAAGCTCCATCAGCCGGGTGTCGAAGCGGTTGCGGCCGGCCACCAGATGCGGGTGCGCGGTCCACGCCTTCACGATCCGCCGCATGGCCTCGGCCCGCTTGGCGGGCAGGCCGGACGGATCGGCGAAGCGTGCCATCACCCGCCCGAAGGCCGCCAGCGGCAGGCCCCAGTTGGGGACGGAGCAGCCGTCGATGCCGATGGGCCCGCGGCCGGCGTCCACGCCCGCCAGCTCCGACAGGGCGGCCTGGATGCGCTGCTGCACCGGATGGTCCAGGCGGGTGTAGCCCTTCACCGGCTCGCCCAGGTGCACGGCGGTGGCGATCATGCCGGCGTGCTTGCCCGAACAGTTGTTGTGCAGGCTGGTCGGCGCCTCGCCCCGGCGGATCAGGTCGTGGGCCGTCGCCTCGTCCATCGGCAAATGGGCGCCGCACTCGTAGGCCGCCTCGGTCTGGCCCATGCGCGCGAGCCAGGCGGCCGCGAGTTCGGTGTGGACCGGCTCGGCGTTGTGCGAGGCGCAGGCCAGCGCCAGCTCGCGCTCGCCGCCGCCGGTCGCGTCCAGGGCCCCCGTCTCCACAAGCGGCAGCGCCTGCACCGCCTTGACCGCGGACCGGGGGAACACCGGCTCATCCACGTCGCCCCAGGCCCGGACCACGTTGCCGTCCGCATCCACCAGGCAGGCGCGGGCACGATGCCGGGATTCGACGATGCCGCCGCGGGTCACCTCGACCGCCACCGGATTCGAGGACACGGCCGCCCCGCCCGCGGGCGCGCCGGTGCGCGCGTCGGCGACGGCGTGGGCGGCGGCCGGGGCCGCGTGGCAGCCGCAGCCGGCATGATGGGTGTGGTGGGTGGTGGAACGGGGCATGGGTTCGGCACCGGGTGGTGGTCGGAGGGGCCGGCAAACTTGCCTCCGGCCGTCCGGCGGTGCAAGGTGCGCCGCCATGACACTCCCTTCCGTTCGCGGCTATTTCGGTATCGGCGTCCAGGAAATCAGCAAGGCCGGCAATGTCGGCGCGCTGATGCGGACGGCCCATGCCTTCGGCGCCAGCTTCTGCTTCTTCGTGAACCCGTCGGTGGACTGGCGCGAGATCGGCTCCGTCGACACCTCGGCGGCATCCGAGCATCTTCCCGTCTACGAGTTCCCCGACGTGGCCGGCATGGACCTGCCCAAGGGGTGCTCGCTGGTCGGCGTGGAATTGACCGACGACGCGGTGGAACTGCCCAGTTTCCGCCACCCGCCCCGCGCCGCCTATGTGCTGGGGCCGGAAAAGGGCAGCCTGTCGCCCGAGATGGTGGCCCGCTGCGACTGGGTGGTGAAGATCCCCACCCGGTTCTGCGTGAACGTGGGCCTGGCCGGGGCGCTGGTCATGTACGACCGCATGATCAGCCTGGGCCGCTTCGCCGAGCGCCCGGTGCGCGTCGGCGGCCCGGCGGGCCCCGCGCCCCGTCCGCGTCGGAATGGGTAATTGCCAGTGGGAACTTCCACCAGCGCGCCCCTGCCTCACCTAAGGTTGAGACCGGCAGACCCAATCGACCAGGAGACGACCGTATAGGTTTACAACCCGGCTCCGTGGCCGCAGACTTTCCGAAACGACCCGTCTGAACACATCATTGATCGACGGATCCATTCGGACAGGCGGGGCGCATGGAAGGCGGTTGGCCATCCGCCCGGAAGATTTAAGGACGTCACGGCGCGCGCAGATGCGTACGCCGTGACGTTTTGCATTCACTTATGGCTTTCCTGGGTGGACAGCCCGGTTCCGCGGACCAATGCGTTCGACATGGGCTGCCCGCAGGGCAGCCCATGTCGGCCCGGCATGTCGTTCAGCCCACCCTGTAGAGATCGTCAAACGACCGGAACCCCTTCACTTCGATGGGATTGCCCGACAGGTCGAGGAAAAACATCGTCCATTGCTCCCCGGGCTCGCCTTTGAAGCGCACGGACGGTTCCAGCAGGAATTCGATCCCGGCGGTTCTCAGGCGCTCGGCTAATTCTTGCCAAGCGCCAAGCTCCAGAACCACACCAAGATGCGGCATCGGCACGAGGTGGTCCCCAACCCGCCCCGTCCGTTCGGTTCGGAACGGCTCGCCCAGGTGAAGCGAAACCTGATGGCCGAAGAAGTCGTAGTCGACCCAGGTGGGGGCGCTGCGCCCCTCGTGGCATCCCAGCACGCCACCGTAGAAACGGCGGGCCTCGTCGAGATCGCGGACATTGTAGGCAAGGTGGAAGACACTGCGCATGCCATGGCTCCAGGTTCAACGCGGTGGATCGTGGTCCAAAACGGCCATCAAGCCCGCCCGGACGGGGACCGCGCAATAGCATGCTCCGGACATGGTCAACCCATGCAAGGGCGGCAGCAACCACCTGCGTCGACTTACAACCTGGAACGCGCGCCCGGACCGGCTTTCAACCCAACCCGGCGGCCTCAACTTCTTGCGCAAATCTCAACTTGCGGTAGGAATGTCGGCAATCGGGGCCAAAATGATCATTTCGAACATATTGAACAGGCTTGTGACCTTCGTCCGCCCGGAAGCCCCACCTGCGCGTTGGCAGCCCACCTTGACTGAACTGCCGCGGGCGTCAAAAGCCGGCGCCTACCGGGTCGGTGCCATACCGGGAGCTTGGTTCCACCTTCAAAGCGACGAATTGGGGGTGTTCGGCGCCCATGCCGGCCATGCCGTTGCCCTTACCCAGGGCATAGACCAGTTCAGGAACGTAGAGGGTTTTGTGCTGAAAGCCGATGGGCCGCTGGAAGACAGTTTCATCGTCCTGCAATTCTATCAGGCCGGCTACATCAGGGATGCCGATTGGGCCGAGTTGAATGCCGACACTCTTCTGCAGCGGACCAGGTCAAACATGGATTTGGCGAACCAGGGGTGGATTTCCGCCGGGCACGCACCCGTTTCCATCATCGGCTGGAGAGAAGAGCCGACATACGACCCGGAGCGGAACATCGTATGGTGGGCACTTGAAGCGGATGAAACCGGCCACCGCTCAGTCAACGCCGCGGCACTGAAATTATCCAGATATGGATTTACGAACGTCACATGGTCGGGCAGGGCCGACCAATTCACCAATGCCACCCACGTCCTCACCCCATCCCTTGACCGCTACGAATTCGAAGAGGGATACCGCTACATGGACGCCGAAAAGGGAGACTTGATTTCCGATCTGACCGTGGCGGGTCTCACGGCGATGGGAATTTCCAAGACTTCGTGAAATTCACCACCCACGAAAATCAACTGCCCGGCCTCCCCCGTCACAGCAAATCCCGCAGCATCGCCACCAACGGCACGTCGGCCGGCGGCATCGGGTAGTCGCCCATGCGCGACACCCGAACCCAGGCCAGCTTCTGCCCTTCGATCGACTGGGGGGTGCCCGACCACACCCGGCACACGTACAGCGGCATCAGCAGGTGGAAGCCTTCGTAGGCGTGCGAGGCGAAGGTGAAGGGGGCCAGGCAGCTCGCGGCCGTGTCGATGCCCAGCTCCTCGCGCAGCTCGCGCACCAGGGCGGCTTCGGGCGTTTCACCCGGGTTCACCTTGCCGCCCGGAAACTCCCACAGTCCTGCCAGGGACTTGCCCGGCGGGCGCTGTTGCAGCAGCACCCGCCCATCGGCGTCCACCAACGCCACGGCCACCACCAGCACCACTTTGCGGTTCGGGTCCACGGGCGGGGTGGACGTGGGGTCGTAGCAGTTCATGGGAACTCACTCGGACGGAAGGGCGGGCGGCGCGGCGGCCGTCAGCTACGGTAGCTGCCGTTGATGTCGATGTAGGCGTGGGTGAGGTCGCAGGTCCAGACCGTCGCCTTGCCGCGGCCCAGGCCGAGGTCCACGTCGATGACGATCTCGCGCCCCTTCATGTGCCGGGCGACCGGCGCCTCGTCGTAGCCTTCGACCGCGCCGCCGTCCCGCGCGATGGCGACGCCGCCGACCGAAACGGTCAGGAGGTCCCGTTCCGCGGGCTCGCCGGACTTGCCGACCGCCATGACGATGCGGCCCCAGTTCGCGTCCTCGCCCGCCACCGCCGTCTTCACCAGCGGCGAGTTGGCGATGGCCAGCGCCACCCGCTTGGCGGAGCGGGCGGAGGTGGCACCCGTCACATTCACCGCGATGAACTTCTGCGCGCCCTCGCCGTCCTGGACGATCATGTGGGCGAGGTCCAGCAGCAGCCCGTCCAGGGCTTTGCGGAACGGGCGCAGCCGCGGGTCCGTGGCCTCGGTGATGGGGGCATGGCCGGCCTTGCCCGTGGCGCACACCAGCAGCGTGTCGGACGTGGACGTGTCGCTGTCCACCGTGATGCTGTTGAAGCTCTTTTCCGTGCCCTTGGCCACCAACGCCTGCAGCACCGGGGCGGCGATGGCGGCGTCGGTGAAGACGAAGGCCAGCATGGTCGCCATGTCCGGCGCGATCATGCCGCTGCCCTTGGCGAAGCCGTTGAGGGTGACCGTCGCGCCGTCGATTTTGACGGTCCGCGTCGCCGCCTTGGGGAAGGTGTCGGTGGTCATGATGGCGCGCGCCGCCGCTTCCCACGCATCCGCCCGCACGGCCGGGATCACGCCGGGCAGGTGCTTGGCGATGGCGTCGGCCGGCATCGGCTGGCCGATCACGCCGGTGGAGGCGACGAACACCTCGTGCGCCTTGCAGCCGACAGCCGCCGCCGCTGCCTTGACCGTGGCGTCGACGAACACCTGCCCGGCCTTGCCGGTGAAGGCGTTGGAGTTGCCGGAGTTCACCACAACCGCCCGTGCCTGCCCTCGCGGCAGGTGTTCCCGGCACCACAGCACCGGGGCGGAGCAGGTCTTGGACCGGGTGGTGACGCCGGCGATGGTGGTGCCCGGATCCAGCACGGCCACCATCAGATCGTCCCGCCCCTGGTAGCGGATGCCGCAGTTGGCCGCGGTCAGGCGCACACCGGCGATCGGCGGCAGCGTGGGGAACGTGGCCGGCGCGAAGGGGGAAACGGCTTTCGCCATGGCGGGGGCAGCTCCGGATCGGACGGTGGTCTTGGGCGGCCGCATTAAGCCGTTCGGGCTGGGCCAGGGCAAGGGGCGGTAAAGGGGAGACTGGCCCTCGAGCCTCCGGATGCCGATATTGGCGGCCATGACCGCACGCCGCTTCACCGAACCCCGCCTCGTCCTTGCCACCCACAATCCCGGCAAGGTCCGCGAGATCCAGGACCTGCTGCGCCCCTTCGACGTGGATGTGACGTCCGCCGGCAAGCTGGGCCTGCCCGAGCCCGAGGAAACCGCCGACAGCTTCACCGGCAATGCCGAGCTGAAGGCCCGCGCCGCAGCCCTGGCGTCGGGGCTGCCCGCATTGGCCGACGACAGCGGCCTCGCGGTACCGGCGCTGGATGGCGCCCCAGGCATCTATTCCGCCCGCTGGGCCGGGCCGGACAAGGATTTCCGCATGGCGATGGAGCGGGTGCACCGCGAGTTGGGACAGAAGGACCCGCGGGCGTACTTCGTGTGCGCGCTCAGCCTGTGCTGGCCCGACGGCCACTGCGAAACGGTCGAGGGCCGCGCGTACGGCACGCTGGTGTGGCCGCCCCGCGGCGACCGCGGCTTCGGGTACGACCCGATCTTCCTGCCGGACGGCCACGCCGTCACGTTCGCGGAGATGGACCCGGCGGACAAGCACGCCATCAGCCATCGTGCCGACGCGTTCCACCAGATGGTGGCCCGCTGCTTCCGGGGCGGTGCCGGTTGACCGCCGCCCCGGCAGACATGGCCGCCCAGCCGTCCGCCCGCCCATTCGATGAGGGCGATCCCGGCTTCGGGGTGTACGTGCACTGGCCCTTCTGCCTTCAGAAGTGCCCGTACTGCGACTTCAACAGCCATGTGCGGGAACGCATCGACCAGGACCGCTGGCGGGCGGCGCTGCTGACCGAGATCGACCACTGGGCCGGTCTGACGGCGGGGCGGACCGTCACCTCCGTCTTCTTCGGCGGGGGCACGCCGTCGCTGATGCCGCCCGCCACGGTCGCCGCGGTGCTGGACCGGATCGCCGGGCGCTGGACCGTGGCCCCCGACGTGGAAGTGACGCTGGAGGCCAACCCGACCTCGGTCGAGGCCGGCCGCTTCGCCGCCTACCGCGTGGCGGGCGTGAACCGGGTGTCGCTGGGCATCCAGTCCCTGAACGACGCCGACCTGAAATTCCTGGGCCGCGCCCATTCCGCCGACGAGGCCAAGGCCGCGATCCGGCTGGCCGCCACCCACTTCGACCGGTTCTCGTTCGACCTGATCTACGCCCGCCCCGGCCAGACCGTGGCCGCATGGGAAGCGGAGCTGCGCGAGGCGCTGGCCTACGCCGTCGGCCACCTGTCGGTCTACCAGCTCACCATCGAGGAGGGGACGCGCTTCCACACACTGCACGCGCGGGGCGAACTGGTGGTGCCGGACGAGGACACGGCCGGCGACCTGTACGAGGCGACCCAGGCCCTGTTGGAGGCCGCCGGCCTGCCGGCCTACGAGATTTCGAACCACGCGCGGCCGGGCGAGGCGTCCCGCCACAACCTGACCTACTGGCGCTACGGCGACTATGCCGGCGTCGGCCCCGGCGCCCACGGCCGGTACGCGGATCCGGACGGGACCAAGATCGCCACACGCGCCCATCGTGCGCCGGAAGTCTGGCTGGAACGGGTGGAGCGGGCGGGCCACGGCCTGCACGGGGTCGAGCCGGTGGACACGGACGCCCGCCGCGCGGAATTCCTGATGATGGGCCTGCGCCTGACCGAAGGGCTGCCGCTGTCCCGCTTTCCGGCCGAGGCGGGGGCGCCGCTGGAGCACGCGGTGGACCCGGCGGCCCTGGACCGGCTGATGCGCGCCGGCTTCCTGTCGGTCGAAGGCGGCCGACTGCGCGCGACGTCCGAGGGGCGCCAGCGCCTGAACGCCGTGCTGGCGGCCTTGCTGGGCTGACGGGCGGACCGGGACGTCCTATCGCCTGCGTACAATTGCCCTTGGCCCTTCAAAGGGTTTCTTCTGTTGTCGGGATGGGCACGCGCCCCCAGCAGGCGCCAGGGAGGACGGACATGACCAACCATCCGCGCGGGTGGCAGACGGGCGCCGCACAGGCGCGCCCGACCGGCTTCATCGACGACGGCCTGCGGCAGCACATGCTGCGGGTCTACAACTACATGACCATGGGGCTGGCGATCACGGGCCTGGTGGCGGTTCTCACCGCGAACTCCCCGGCCCTGCTGAACCTCATCTTCGGGACGGGGCTGCGCTGGGTCGTCATCTTCGCGCCGCTGGGCTTCGTACTGGCCCTGTCGTTCGGCGTCACCCGCCTGTCGACGGGCGCGGTCCAGGCCCTGTTCTGGGGCTACAGCGCGGTCATGGGCCTGTCGCTGGCCTCGCTCTTCCTGCTGTACACCGGCGAAAGCATCGCGCGGGTCTTCTTCATCAGCGCCGCCACCTTCGGGGCGACCAGCCTCTACGGCTACTCGACCCGGCGCGACCTGTCGGCGTTCGGCGGCTTCATGGTCATGGGGCTGTTCGGCCTGATCATCGCCATGGTGGTGAACCTGTTCCTGCAATCCGACCAGCTCGCGTTCCTGGTCTCGGCGATCGGCGTGCTGGTGTTCACCGGCCTGACCGCCTGGGACACGCAGCGGATCAAGGAGATGTACGTCGAGAACCAGGGCTGGGAGGCCGGCCAGAAGCTGGCCGTCATGGGCGCACTGACCCTGTACCTCGACTTCATCAACCTGTTCCTGATGATGCTGCGCCTCACCGGGTCGCAGCGGCAGTAGTCGCCAGGCGACCCGCCCGCCCACGGCGACCTACTGGCTGCTGGCGGAAGGAGGGGGCTTCAGGCCGCGTCCTCCTCCGCCGTGCGCCCGTCCGGCCCGGCCGCGCGTGCGGCTTCCCACGCGAGCAGAACCTTCTTGCGTGCGACGCCCCAGCGGTAGTTGTGGATGACGCCGGATTTCTGGATGACCCGGTGGCACGGGATGATGAGGGAGATCGGGTTGCGGCCGACCGCGGCCCCCACGGCACGCTGGGCGGTGGGACGGCCCACGACGCGGGCAATGGCCTCGTAGCTGACCACGGTGCCCGAGGGGATGCGCAACAGCGCCTCCCACACCTTCACCTGGAAGTTGGTGCCGCACAGCAGGACCTTGATGGGCTCGCCGCCCGCCGGCGTCAGACCGAAGGCGCGGGCCGCCACGGCGGATGTGGCGGCCGGGTCCTCCACCAGCCTCGCCCCGGCCCACTCCTGGCGGAAGATTTCGACGGCCCCGGCCACATCGCCGTCCATCACGAAGGACAGCCAGCACACGCCGCGTTCGGTGGTGGCGATCAGCGCCCGGCCCACCGGCCCTTCATGCAGGCCCCAGCGGATCTCCAGCCCCGTCCCCGCCGCCTTGAACTCGCCCGGCGTCATCGCCTCGCAGGCGACGAACAGGTCGTGCAGGCGCGACGGGCCCGACAGGCCGACGTCGAGCGCCGTGTTCAGGACACTTTCGTCGTTCGCCAGCAGGCGCTTGGCGTGGCCCAGCGTCACGAACTGGGCGAAGCGCTTCGGGCTGATGCCGGTCCAGGCCTTGAACACGCGCTGGAAGTGGAAGGGCGACAGGCCGGCACGCGCGGCCAGATCCTCAAGCCGCGGCTGGTCCTGGTAGTTGGCCACCAGGTGGTCGATGGCCTCGGCGACCATGGCGTGATAGGGCGCGTCTTCCGGGGCCACGGGAACGGGCGGGATCGGAACCTGTCGCGCGGTCATGTCCATCTCCTCCGGCGCCTTTGCCGAAGTCGAATGTGCGCCGCCCGCGCCTCCGGTCCAACCCGGTTCTTGCGGTCGGCTCTGGCCTGTCTCAGGAGGGTGGCCGGTCAGGCCGGCGCCAGGGGGCGCAGGTGGTCGGGTTCCCGCCAGCGGGCCAGCGCCGCGCACAGCGCACGGGCCAGATCGGCGCGTTCGTCGGGGGACAGGAACGCGCCGATGACGACCGTCTGCCCATGGGAGGTCAGGCGCAGTTGGCTTTCGTGCCGGGGCGGATCGTCCATGTCGACGCGCAGCCAATAGGGCTCGAACCGCCACTGTCGGCGCGACCGGCTGGGCCAGACCCGCACCACCGTCAGATCGGTGTCGGTCAACCGCACCTCTTCGTAGAGGCGGCCACTGCGGTAGTTGATCCGGAACGCCAGATAG